>NZ_JBFTQG010000055.1:0-35805 GCF_056398885.1 Cupriavidus sp. 01T418 | reverse complement strand
ACCGAAGCGATCGCGGCCCTTGTTGCACTGGACAATCTGTTCGCTCCGGAGAACCCGGCGCGAGAGGTACGCGTCGACTACGGCGATGCCTATCTCGTGCAATTCGGCGAGCCGCATGTCACTGACCCGAACCCGGATACCCAAGGCACGATCAAGACGGAACCCGTCTGAATGGCGTTGATAATCATTGAAAGGCCTCCTGGCCGCCGCGCCTGCCTACGCGGCAAGTCGCCATATCGCTGTGGCAACTTATCCGAGCTGTTGGGATGCTGCTCGTGTTAAAAGCATTGAACCCGCTGGATCACGCTGTGCTCCGGAAGGTCGCTCATGGTACATTACTTTGCGTAAAATTAAACGGCTTGCCGGGTACCGAATAAGCGCCACCAAACTCAAACAGATCATGCCCTGACTGGCCGATGCCAATATTGAGCGGCGCATTTCCGCCCTGCAAGGAAATCGGAGCATAACGGTAATTCATCACTTGCTTTCCTGCGTAATCGGAAATGGTAATCACGCTGGTCAGCAGAGGGCTTTGCTGGGTTTCATCCACCGTGATGGGATCCACAATGCGAGAGTCCTGAAGGGTTTTTTCAATCGTTAATTTTGCCATATCCACGAGTTGGACTTTTTGCTCCCCCCGCGAGACCACCCAAAGCTCGGTGTTCGAGTTGCCAAGCCCCACCTTCACATGATGCGCCATGCTGGTTGGGTTCCTGCCGACCTGAAGGCTGTTCACTTCCCTGATCAGGTCGGGATCCGGGTTCGCTCCGGATTGCACGCCCGCCACAGAGATCGCATGAATAATCCCATCTTCGGTTGCGATCCAGGCTTGTCCGGGATTTGCCAGAATCGAAACCTTCACCACCGTTGGCTTTTGAGGCAGGTTCATCGTCTTGATGATGGTCGGCGCATAATTATCGAAAGAAAATACCTGAGGCCACTGCGATTCTCCAAGGCCGGTGTTTGCAAGTGTGGAGCGCAGAGAAGCAGGGGTTCCCTGGAAGTAGGTATTATTCACCTTATCGAAAAGTGGTTTCAGGTTCAAGAATATCACTTTCTTTTCGGATTTTGATATCACTGCGGCTACGCCGGAACGCGAGATCAGTTTCCCGTTAAGTCCGCCAACCGCGAAGCTTTTCTGATTGACGCTGCCAGCGCTTGGGTTGAGATCCTGATACGACCTATCGGCGCCAGTACGCCCCACTGGATCAATCAACCATCCTTGCGTGTTGTTGTCTTGCATCACACCAAAGTCAGTAGCCGCGGAGATGTCCGTTGGCGTCACCATGCCAGGCAGATCAACGAAACCCAGCAGCTTGATAAATACAAAATTGGACATATTTCTCAAGCCCGGATATAGCCCCGGCCATGACATCGGGCTGGAATCATAGGGGCCGCCTACGTGGCTACCGTCAGCGAGGCTTCCAAGAGCAAGTACTGCCACCTGGCCCTTGAAGTTCATGGTGTCCCAGATCGTCACCAAGGCAAACTCGGA
The DNA here is from genome assembly GCF_056398885.1 of Cupriavidus sp. 01T418. NCBI lineage: Bacteria > Pseudomonadati > Pseudomonadota > Betaproteobacteria > Burkholderiales > Burkholderiaceae > Cupriavidus > Cupriavidus sp. 01T418. Next base: position 34,310 of record NZ_JBFTQG010000055.1, on the reverse strand, counting down.
ATTCGTCGTAATAGCGATCGCTGTAGGCACTTTACCCGCGGGCAACCGCACGGAAGCAAAGTGAGATGCGGTATTGCTTCCAAACGAAGCAATCAAACCGTTTTGAAAAGCAACGAGGGATTGGGCGCAGTCGTGCTCACTGCATCGACCCATGGCAATGGGTTTCGTGGGCAAGACACCACCATTGGCGGGGACATAATTTTTCAACTGGGGATTCGACGATCTATTGCCAAATACCCAGGGGAGCTGCGGTTTCTCAGTAATATATCCCGCACTTAAATCCAATGTCAATAAAGACGTGACCCCGGGATCCGTGGAAACATCGGATCGATATATAACGTCTCCCATATTGCTACCGAAATCGTTTCTCTTGCAATCAAGAGCTCCAAGTTGATAAATAATCTTTGAAGTTAAATCCAACGAATCATTGGGAAATTCCTTGTGGTAGCAGCTATTTCCATGAGGATAAAAAATTTTATCGTCGGGCTTCCAATAAGTGGATACTTCTGAAGGTTTCGAGTTACTCGGGCCATAACGATACGCGATGGCTTCGTCGCTACTATAGTCGGAGGCCATGGCGACATAAGCTGAGGGAATGAGATTGCCGGAGGGATCAAAGATGGCGCCGCCTGACACCTGCACGCCCGCCACGCCCGCCACGCCCGCCACGCCGGTGTGCAGCGAGACCGGCCGGCGCAGGGCCAAGACCAGGCCGGCGATGACGAGCAGCGCCACCAGGAACAGGATGGAGCGGCGATGGTCGTGGATCCGGCGCGCAGTGCTCATCGGGTCTGCTCCGCGGGGATTTGTCGGAAAAAGGAGGCGTGGGCGGCCGAACCCGTCTAGCTTAGCTGAGATTTCGAGGATCGTTACTTCGTTGTCAAAGTCACTGTGGGATAGCGAACATTTCGCGCGGCGAGTGCAGAAGATGTGATCGCTACCCCAAGCTGGCTTGGCTCACTGCACTATCTGTTTCAGTCCTGCAACAGCCTGGCTCAGAAACTGACGAAATAGGCACGCCGCAATCGCCGCTACCCCCTTCGAGTGGCAGGGGCGTGCTGGTTTGACCGGTCTCCGGCAGGGAGGCCGCCGTAAAAAAAATCCCCCGAGGCTGTTATTCGGGGGCGCTGCCTGGTTTGTGGCTGTGGACGCTGAGCGCCGACCATGTGTTTTTTTTGCGGACCCTTCTGCCGTTCCTTACAGGCTGTCCTCAACCAGTCCATCGCGGTTGGTGATTCTCGCGCCATCGGTGAATACGTCTCGTCTGTCCGTGATTCGCGCGCCATCGGTGAATACGTCTCGTCTGTCCGTGATTCTCGCCCCATCGGCATAGACGTCAAACTTTGTGGTCTTTCCCCCATCGGTATATGGGTCTCGCGGCCCCATCGCGCTAGCGCCGTCGGTGTAGAGATCTCGCGCCCCGATGCCAGCGTAGGCCACCCCGGCGCCAAGCGCCGCAGCCGCCGCAGCGAGCAGTAAGACTGTTTTTACCATTTTTCTCACCTCCTATTCAGGTGGCTGCAAGTACCCCGAAACGAACTCTTTTCGCTCCGGCGCCACAGCTTTGTACGACTCCAATGTATGCCCTGACGGTAAGCATATGAATAAGGTCTTTTTCCGAAAAGCGGCTAGGGGATTGCCCTATTGGGCACGACTGCCAAGGACGACGCTGTCACGCAAGTGCGTGTATTGCTGCACGGCGGGGAGTTCTGACCTAGATTCATAGCAATCCTGCGGCGCCATGGATTCGCAGCACTTCGCCTGGCACCGACTCGGTGCAAACTCGTGAGTTGCCACAGGTGCATCGGACACTGACGTTCGCAAGAGTGTCATTGCGGCTAACGGGAAAATGACTGGATGTGGCAGGGGCTGTCCCCAGAATCTGAAGCGAACAATGGTCATCATTCCGCGCAACTCGAGGCTCATCCTCTTCGGTCACATCGTACTTGTCGCATTGGCGTACTACGCTGGTGGAAAGCTGGGACTTGCTTATGCGGTAGTGGGGGGTGCAGTGTCCCTGGTGTGGCCTTCCAGCGGCATCGCCCTCGTTGCGGTGCTCGTGATGGGCTCCGAGGTTGCCCCCGGAATTGCCATTGGCTCCGTTTTGGCCAACATGTCGGTGGACGTGCCCCTGCCAGTGGCCGTGGCGATTGGCCTCGGCGCGACGGCCGCAGCCTTGACGGCTACATTCTTGTTAGAGCGGGTAGCCCGATTCCAGATCACCCTGGACCGCATCAAGGACGTGTTGGCGCTCATACTGCTGGCTGCGACGGTCAGCACGGCAGTGAGTGCGCTGACCGGTGCGACCGCCCTCCTTGGAGGGGGCCTGGTGTCAGTCACCGAGTACGGCGCAGCCTTTCTGAAATGGTGGCTCGGCGACATGATGGGAGTGCTCGTGGTGGCCCCGCCGCTGCTCAGCCTGCTCACGTATCCGAGCCCTATCCGCTCCGCAAGGCAGGCCGTGGAAGCGTGCGGTCTGACCGTTGCGATCTTCTGGGTGAGTTACGCTGTCTTCGGCGCTACCGAACTTGCCGGGCATAGCGACTACCCGGTAGCTCTGGCGATTTTTCCGTTCATTATCTGGGCGGCTCTCCGCTTCGATCACTTGGGCACCAGCCTCTCAACCTTGCTGGTCTCGATCGTGGCCATCTGGGGCACCACGAACGGCACCGGTCCCTTTGCCGCCGAATCTCCGGTGGATAGCCTCGTAAAATGGTGCGCCTTCGCGAATGTCGTGGCAGTAACCGGACTGCTGCTGGTGGCGGCACGTGCTCAGGAAAATCGCATCCATAGCCTTCTGCTGGCATCCCATGTCGAGTTGGAACAGCGCGTGCAAGAGCGAACCCAAGACTTGGAGCTAGCAAACAATGAACTGAAGCAGGAGATGGTGCGACGTCATCTGCTGGAAGCAGAACTGATCCGAATCGGCGATCAGCAGCAGAGACTCATCGGCCGGGAACTGCATGACGGCCTCGGGCAGCAGCTCACCAGCCTGGGCTTCTACTGCGCCACCTTGAGTCAAGAACTACAGATGCAGAGCCACCCGGCCGCCGCGAAGGCGGCTACCATCGTCGAATTGGTGAAGCAGGCGTCCCTGATGACTCGCAAGATTGCCCATGGCCTGGATCCGGTCGCCATGGAATCTGGTGGCCTTACGGTCGCCTTGCAAGGGTTGGCACAGACGACCCGCGCGCTGAATGGCATAGGCTGCGCGCTCCGCATCGAGTCAAATGCGGACTTACTGGATCCGCCGATGCAGATTAACCTTTACCGTGCGGCACAGGAAGCAGTCAATAACGCGCTGAAATATAGCCAGGGCCGCCACATTTGGATCGACCTGGAGCGCGAAGGCGGAATGCAGAGGCTTTCCATCAGTGACGACGGGATGGGGATCGACCTGGAACAAATGGAGCGTGCCTCGGGACTGGGACTTCACAGCCTGCGCCACCGGGCGAGCCTCCTGGGCGGCTCTTGCATGGTCACCCGCAATACCTTGGGTGGCACCACGGTTGCCATCAGCTATCCGATACCGGAGCGTCCACGACATGACAGGGAAGCCATCTAGCCTGGGCCGCGCGACTCAGATCCTGATCGTGGATGACCACCCCATCATCCGGGAGGGGCTAACCCACTTGCTGAATCTGGATGGGGATCTGCACGTCTGCTGTGCGGCCGGCAGTGCCGAAGAAGCTCTGGCGGTGATGGCCTGCCAGCCTGACATGGCCATTGTTGATCTCAGTCTGCACTCGAACTCCGGCCTGGATCTTGTCAAAACGCTCCGGCAACACTATCCAGGGCTGGCAATCCTCGTCCTCAGCATGCATGACGAAACCCTGTTTGCCGAACGCGCGCTGCGGGCTGGAGCAAACGGGTATCTGATGAAACTCGAGGCCACGGAGCATGTCATGAGTGCCATCCGCGAGGTGCTGGCAGGTAATATTTACCTGAGCGCCGCCATGCATGAAAAGTTGGCGCGGGCTTTGGCGGTTCCCCAAAAAATTCCGGCGGGCTCGATCGCGAGCCTTTCCKAACGGGAGTTCGAGGTCCTGCACCTGATCGGACTCGGCTTCAGCACCCGCGAGATCGCCGACAAACTGAGCCGGAGCGTCAAGACCATCGAGGCACATCAGGCCAACATCAAGGAGAAGCTGGATATTCCTAACGGCAAGGAACTGATGCGCTTCGCCATTCAGTGGATCGAGAGCCAATAGGGCGGAGTCCGCCCCGCCGAACAAGCAGTTTCAGGTGCCGCCGACCGCGCTTCGGTTCGGATTCCTCGTCAACGCAAGTGAAGCGCTCGCGGCCCGGACGTCGCCTTCGTAGACTAGTCTAGGCTGCTCCAGCGACGGAGGGTGTTCGCCCTGTCGCGTGGCGGAGCCGCGGGAAAATCGGTGCGACCATCGGGCTTTTGGGGGTCTGAAACCGGGTCCAATGTCGCCATCAACGGCGCACAGCACATGCAATGAACGATGGGCGAGACGCGGTGGCGTCACCGGTAGCATAGTCTCGCCCCTTGATATATTGCGCATTGCCGGGCGGATCTATAAAAGGCCACAAAAGGCTACGAAATTCCGTCGTGCAGACCCCACGGGGTCCCTGCGTCATTTGTGTTATCCGTTCGGCACATTCCGGAAGCTGCACCGGCTAGCGATACACGAGGACCGGGATCCTGCTATGGGTCAGGACTTTCTGGGTCTCGCTGCCGATCAGCAGACCTTGCACGCCAGATCGACCGTGCGAGGCCATGACAATGAGGTCGCAGTTCCGCTCCTCCGCGGCCCGGATGATCGCCTCATAAGGGTGATCGCTTGTCACGTGGATCGTCTCGCATGGCACCCCCGCCTCCTTCGCGGCTTGCGCGATCATCCCCAGGTAATGTTCCGCATGCTGTTCGGCTATCTGCGCGAACCGCTCCTGGGTGTCCTCCAGCATCTCGATCCGATGGGTGAAGATGCGGTACTCCGGGATGGCGTGAAATCCCGTGATTTTGGCCTGGAATCCTTTACCGAGCGTCACCGCCACCCGAATTGCGGCTTCGGAGAGCGGGGACCCATCGGTCGGCACCAAGAGATGCTTGAACATATCTGCCTCCTTGCGGCAAAGACGCTTCTACGTCGGCTTACTGCTCGCAAATCGCTTGTCTAACAGTTTTTTCCGACCGGAAGTGACGAATTCTGCCATCGTGGCAGGCACTGCCCGCCGTTGATGGCGCCGTCGGCGCACGCCAGGAAGCCCGCTTCGCGCGAGCGCAGATAAGACCCGCGGCCGTTATAGCGTTGCGATGAACTGTTTCCACGGCGTCCCTTGCAGCGTCTCGGTGGTTGCATGTCCGTAGGAGCGAATGATTAATGCCGCCCTTTCGAGTTGCGCCAGGTCATCCGATTCGACGATGTCCACCACATCGAATCGACCGAGGGTGAGAAAGCTGTCTTTCCAGGTGACCGCAGGGCATTCGGCCTTGATTTTTTCCGCAACCGTGGCGGCGATCTGTTTCAGGTCCTTGGGTTCTTTGAACGCATCGGGAGATAAAGTGCTGAGGATGACATAGGTGGTCATGGAACGCCTCCATACAAAACGGTTGACTGTCTGTTGGGCACGGGCTGGCGAATGGGGCAGTTGTCTTTGCGCCGAGAGGGCGCATGCGTGTGCTTACTGATTATAGGTTTGCGCGGGCGGTTCACTACCCGCGAACCGGGAGGAAATGGGCCCTGGCTTAAGTTCGCTGAGGGTGTCGGGATTTTCCACGGGCCCAGGATGTCGCGCGTGCCATCGGCCATCCAGCAAGCCCGCGAACTGGTACATCTCGTCCACGCATCATGCGTGCGAGCTTATCCCGCTGGGTCTGGAAATCGTCGGCCGCAGAGAGCGTGACATCGCGCACCCAAAGCACCGGGGAATCCGAAAACTGCTGACGGTTGATGATCGCCATACTTCAACTCAAATGCGTGCGATCAAGGTCGATCGGTCTGACTTTCACATCACGCGAGGTTGGTGCCGTTTTCTTCGGCTAACTTTTTCAAGAGAAAATTTCATGGATGGTAGCAAGCACTTCGTTCTGATGGTAAAGCACGAGGGTACTTATCTTGAGAATGCGCCGATTCTATGGCTGCCCCGCGCGGAGCAGCACCCGGCGCGCCAGCCAGTGCGAGAGCCCGTCCAGATACAGATAGATCACCGGCGTGGTGTAGAGCGTCAGGACCTGCGACAGCAACAAGCCGCCGATAATGGACACCCCGAGCGGCATGCGCAGTTCAGCGCCGGTGCCAATGCCGAGCGCCAGGGGCAGGGCGCCGAGCAGGGCAGCCATGGTGGTCATCATGATCGGGCGGAACCGCAGCAGGCAGGCTTGGCGGATCGACTGCTCGGTACTTAGTCCTTCAGTTCGCTCAGCCTCCACTGCGAAGTCGATCATCATGATGGCGTTCTTCTTGACGATACCGATCAACAGGATGATGCCGATCAGCGCAATCACGCTCAGGTCGAGCCGAAACGCCATCAGCGCCAGTAGCGCCCCCAGGCCGGCCGACGGCAGCGTCGACAGGATGGTGATCGGATGGATATAGCTCTCGTACAAGATGCCGAGCACGATGTAGACGGCGATCAGTGCGGCTGCGATCAGATACGGCTGGCTCGCCAACGACGACTTGAACACCTGCGCCGTGCCCTGGAAGCTACCGTGCAGCGTAGCCGGCATGCGCAGTTCGCGAGTGGTGGATTCCACGAGTGTCAATGCATCGCCGAGCGCCACGCCCGGCGTCAGGTTGAACGACAGCGTCACCGCCGGAAACTGACCCTGATGGTTGATCTGCAGCGGGATCATACTGTCGTCGAAAAAGGCGAACACCGAAAGCGGAATCTGCTTGCCGCTGGTGGACGGCACGTAGATGTCGTTGAGCGAGCTGGCGTCCAGCTTGTGCGCCGGGTCCACTTCGAGCACCACGTGGTATTGGTCGACAGCGGTAAAAAGAGTGGCCACCTGGCGCTGGCCGAGCGCATCGTACAAGGTGTCGTCGATCATCTGCGGCGAGATTCCGAACTGGGCGGCGCGGCTGCGGTCGATCGCGATCATCATGCCGGGCGCCGAGCTTTCCAGGTCGCTGTTGACGTCCTGCACCTGCGGCAGCGACTTGAGTTTGTCGATCAGCCGGGGCGCCCAGGTGTACAACTCGCGCAGGTCGGTATCTTCCAGCGTGTATTGAAACTGGGTGCGGCTGGCGCGGCCGCCCACCTGCAGATCCTGGCGCGCCTGCATACGCAGGGTGACGCCAAGCACCTTGGCTGCGCGCTTGCGCAGGCGAGTGATGATCTGCTCGGCATTGGCTTGGCGCTCCGCGAACGGCTTGAGGCTGATTACGATGCGGCCGTTGTTGAGCGTGGCACCCTCGCCGATCCAGCTGTATACAGCGGCTACGTCGGCGTCGGTCCGCACCACGTCGACCATCGCCTGCTGCCGCTCAGCCATCGCCAAGGCCGAGATATCGACGCTCGCCTCGGTCGAGCCGAAAATCTGCCCGGTATCCTGTTGCGGAAAAAACCCCTTGGGCACGGCCCAGTACAACAGCACCGTGAGCGCCATGGTCGCCAACGTCACGCCCAGCATCAGCACACGGTGCGCCAGCGCCCAGTCGAGCGTGCGCTGGTAGAACGCCAGCATCCGGTTGAAGGTGCCTTCCGCCAGCACATCGAGCCGCCCGTGGCGGCGACCCTTGTCCAGATGCAGAAACACCCGGCACATCATCGGCGTCAGGGTCAGCGAAACCAGCGCCGACACCACCAGCGCCACGCTGACTGTCACCGCAAACTCGCGCAACAGCCGCCCCACCAGGCCACCCATGAACAGCAGCGGGATGAAGGCGGCGATCAGCGAAGTGGTCATCGACACCACGGTGAAGCCCACCTGGCGCGCCCCTTCCAGCGCCGCTTGCAGTGGCGGCTCGCCGTTCTCGATGTGCCGCATGATGTTTTCGATCACCACGATGGCGTCGTCTACCACAAAGCCCACCGCGATGGTCAGTCCCATCAGCGTCAGATTGTTGACGGTGTAGCCGAGCAGATACATCACGCCGAACGTGCCGATGATGGATAGCGGGATGGCTATCGCCGGAATCACCGTCGCCCAGATGCCGCGCAAGAAGGCAAACACCACCAATACCACCAGCAGCACAGACAGCAACATGGTGAACTGGATGTCGGCCACCGAGGCGCGGATGGTCTGGGTGCGGTCGCTCACCACGTCCACCGTCACCGAGTTGGGCAGCGAAAGTTCCAGATCCGGCAGCACCGCTTTGATCGCGTCGACCGTGGCCACCACATTGGCGCCGGGCGCCTTGTGGATATCCACGATGATGGCGCGCTCATTGCCGTACCAGGCCGCCTTCTTGACGTCCTCCACGCCGTCGATGGCCTTGCCAACGTCATGCACACGCACCGGCGCGCCGTTGCGGTAGGCGATGATCAGGTCATCGAACGCGCTGGCATGAATGAGTTGGTCGGTGGCCTCGACTGTTAGCGAGCGGCGCGGGCCGTCGAGCGTGCCCTTGGGCGAATTGACGGTGGCCACGCCCAGCGCGGCGCGGATCTGCTCCAGGCTCAGCCCCAGCGCGGCGAGCTTGATCGGGTCGATTTCCACCCGCACCGCCGGTTTCTGCTCGCCGTGCAAATCGACCAGCCCGACGCCGCGAATGCGCGAGAGTTGTTGGGCAATATAGGTGTCAGCATAGCGGTCGACTTCCGATAACGGCAGCAGCGCAGAGCGCACTGCCAGCGACATGATCTGGAAATCGGCCGGGTTGGCTTTTTCGTAGGTTGGAGGTTGTGGCAAGGTCTTGGGCAACTGCCCGGACGCCGCATTGAGTGCCGCCTGGACGTCCTGCGCGGCGGCGTCGATATTGCGGCTCAAGTCGAACTGCACGGTTATGGAACTGTTGCCGAGAGAACTGGTGGAGGTCATCTCGGTCAGCCCGGCAATCAAGCCCAGATGGCGTTCGAGCGGACTGGTCACTGTCGTGGCCATCACCTCGGGCGCAGCGCCCGGCAGCGAGGCGGACACTTGGATCGTCGGCAAATCCATCTGCGGCAAGGCCGCGATCGGCAGTTGCAGATAGGCAGAGATACCCAGCAGCAAGACCAGCACCATCAGCAGCGAGGTAGCAATGGGGCGCCGGATGAAAGGGGCCGACACGTTCACAGGACGAGTCTCCATTCGATGTCGGCTCGCAGGAGTCGGCACGTTACCTAGGATATTTCATAGGGAGACGACCAGCGGCGCCATCGCGCTGGCCAATGCAGGCACCGCCGCCTATGCCGCAAAAGGCATCGAAAAAATGCCATGGTCATCACCCAGGGCAAGATCTCCTTCACTCAGGCTGTCACAGCCGCGAAGCAACATGCCAACGGCAAAAAGGGCGCGCGCCCAATACGAGCACGCCAGGCAGCGAAAAGTTGCCTACGCTCAATGGATGTCGACGAAGCTGTGGGAGGACCGGAGATGGCCACCACGAGATCCACTCGCCGGCCGGCAAGGGGCCGCGCCAGTACTGGCGCCAGGACCCTGAGGCGCTGGTCGCAGGACGTGACCGAGCACAGCAACGCACTGGACCTCGAACCGCATCTCTTCGCCTCGGACCGCCCCGACGAGATCGCCGCCTCGCTCAAGCGTTCCGCCCTGAGCAGCCGGCGCCGCAAGGGCACGGCTTTCCAGTCGGCGATGTCGATGCTCAACTTCTACATCAATCGCGCTGGCCGTAACCTGCCCAAGGAGCGCCGCGCCATGCTCGAGCAGGCCAAGGGCAAGCTGCGCGAAGCGTTCGGGCGGCCACCATAAGCACCGCGCCCCCGGCTCACTTGCGCGATTGCGCAATCGCGCTAATGCTTGTTCCCATGCCACCTTCGCGGAGCAATATCATGGACACACGAAGCGAACTGCAAGCCACCGTGGACGCCCTGGTTCAAGCGGGCAAAGGCCTGCTGGCCGCCGACGAGAGCGGGCCGACGATCGCCAAGCGGTTTGACCGCATCGGTGTGGCATCGAGCGAGGAAAGCCGCCGGGTGTGGCGTAACCTGCTCTTGTCGGCACCAGGTCTTGGTGAATTCATCAGCGGCGTGATCCTGTACGAAGAAACGCTGGGCCAGCGCGCCGACGATGGCGCGCCGCTGCCAGAGCTGGCTGCGCGCCATGGCATCGTGACCGGCATCAAGGTGGACAAGGGCAAGCTCGCGCTCGCCCACGCTCCCGGCGACGAGATCACCGAGGGCCTCGACGGCCTGGCCAAGCGGCTTGCCGGCTATCGCCAGCAGGGCGCGCGCTTTGCCAAGTGGCGCGCGGTGTACAACGTGTCCGACAAGCTGCCTGGCCGGCCTGCCATCCAGGCCAATGCGGAGGCGCTGGCACGCTATGCCGCGATCTGCCAGGAGATGGGCGTGGTGCCCATCGTCGAGCCCGAGGTGCTGATGGATGGCGCGCACGCCATGGCGCGTTGCGCCGAGGTCACCGAGGCCGTGCTGCACGAAGTCTTTCACGCCTTGCACCGGCATGCGGTGGTGCTCGAACACATGCTGCTGAAACCCAGCATGGTGCTCCCCGGCAAGGAGACCGGGCACGCGGCGCCGGCCGAGGTTGCCATGCAGACTGTGCAGGTGCTCAAGCGCACGGTGCCGGCGGCACTGCCGGGCATCTTCTTCCTGTCCGGCGGCCAAACGCCCACTGAGGCCACCGCCAATCTCGATGCCATGAACCGGCTCGGACCGCTGCCCTGGCGGCTGTCCTTCTCCTACGGGCGCGCCTTGCAGGAGCCACCCCTGCTGGCCTGGCATGGCGAGGCCGCTAACGCGGCGCAAGCGCAACGGACGCTGCTGCATCGCGCACGGCTGAATGGCATGGCCTGCCTGGGGCAATATGAAGCGGCGCTGGAGACCGCTGCGGGCTGAGCTTTCGGCAGGCGGGGCCTGATAGGGAGTTGATGGGGAGTCTGTACCTGTACGCCGGATAGTCACGTTAGCCCGCACCCAAACGCGGACAGTTTTATGAAGTTTTTGTGACATAACCTAAAGGTTGCGCAAGCCATGGCGATAAAGTCGGATTGCCATTGCTAGCTCCACGTATGTCACTGCTTGCCCAATTCCCTATGCTGCGTCGTTTCCGCTCACTATCGCTCATCGCCCGGCTGTGCTTTGCCCTCGCTTTTGTCTATGTATTCGGCGCGGCCGTCGGCGTGACCGGAATAGGAAGCCTGGTATTCGTCAGGCATACCACGGACCGTCTATACGATAACGACCTGGGTGGCGCCTTGATTGCCGAGCAGGCGCAATCCGCGATAGCAGAGACCGCCCGTGCTCAGCTTTCATTGACGGCCGCCACGAGCGGGGAGGAGCGCGAAGTCGCAAGGCAGGAGATGTTGAATGGGATGAAGGCGCTCGGTACCCTCCTGGCCGATTCCCGCCTCGCCGCAAACAGCGTTGTTGCGGACGCCCGCAGCGAGCACAAGAAAGCGAATGAGATGGCCCTCGCCTATATCGAGCTGATGCAGCGACAGCCACTCGATGCCATCCAGTTCGATGCCACGGTATCCGTGGATGGTCATTTCCTTGCGGAACAACTGCAACGCCTCACGCAGACGGTCCGGCGACTCAAGGAGCAGCAGCTGGCACAGGCGAAGGCGACGATGGCCTCTGCTTCGGCGTCTCAGGGCGCAGCCCAACTCATCATGGTCGGGTTGCTTGCCGTGAGCCTGCTTGCCTCGGTGGCGATGGCCTATGCCATTGCTCGCCAGGTCAAGCGGGAACTCGGCGGCGAACCGGCAGACGCGACACGCGCAGTCGACCGTATCGCTGCCTGTGACCTCAGCCTGCCCATCGCGGTGCGAAAGGGGGACACCTCCAGCATGCTGGCAAATCTGGCCAAGATGCAGTCGGAACTCAGGAGCATCCTGTCTGGCATCAAGGATACAGCGGCCTCGGTCTCGGTCGCGACGAAGGAGATATCGTCCGGCAATCAAGACCTGTCGTTGCGTACCGAGCAGCAGGCTGTGTTGCTCGAGCGGGCAGCGACGTCAATGCGAGAGTTGCTTGAAGACGTGAACAGTGCCCAGAATGAAGCCAGGGAGTCGAGCGCTATCGCGGCAGCCATGCTGGAAGCGACGGCGACTGGAAGCACGGTCACGGAGCGCCTCGCCGGAAAGATGACCGACCTGCATGGCCATTCCCGCTCGGTGGCAGAGATTGTCCAGCTTATCGAGACCATCGCTTTCCAGACCAACATACTGGCATTGAACGCTTCCGTGGAAGCAGCCAGGGCAGGCAGCCAGGGGCGGGGCTTTGCGGTCGTCGCCGCGGAGGTCCGGACGCTGGCGCAACGCTGCGCCGCCGCGGCAAAGGAGATTGGTGGCGTCATCTCAAAAACCGTAGCGGACGTGAGCGCCGGTGCAACTCTGGCCCGGGATGCTACCGTTTCGATGGCCGGTGTCCGCCAATCGGTTGAGCGAACCGTGGCGTTCGCCACTGCGATGCAGGCGACCAGCCTGAGTCAAGCTGACAAGATCGAGAAGCTCAGCACAGCTGTGCACGCGATGGACGAATCAACACAGCAGAACTCCGCATTGGTCGAGCAGCTTGCTGCCGCAGCAAGCATGCTGCAGCAACAGGCAGAGAGTCTTGCTGCCGATGCGGCAACGTTCAAGCTTGAGGTCTCGGGTCGTTCCGCTCTCGTTCACCCATCGGCACCGTCGATCGGCCGCACTATGCCGGACCCAATCGAAACCCGCGACCAGTCGTGAACCAAAGTCATAGCGTGTCGAATTGTTCTGCAAGCTGAAGCTGGTTTCCTGGGCATGCATGGTCTGGATTCGCATCCTCGGATTGGACACGATCTATTTGCCGCTGTGCAAGGTATCACGGCACCTTCCCACCGGCGAGATGATGGAGGCTGTGCATCTTGTCCTGAAGCCATTGCAAGACGCTCGATTTGCCTGCATGCGCAGACGGCGGCATGTTGCCGAAGGCATTGTTCGATTCCTGCCGCTGGGAGAGAAGCTGGCACATTTGCGATCCCACTTCCGGACGGGATTGAAGTACCGGTGTAAGGTCCGATTTATCCAGCCGGTAGAGGACGACGCCGGTAATTGCCTCAATGGCTACCTGCATGGCAATGCCTGCCAGAACGCCAGGCTCACCGAAGGCGTCGCCCGGTCCGAGGCGGGCAGTCTCCATGCGCTCGTCGCCACGCGCGATCGAAACGGAGAGCACGCCCGAGTCCACAAGGAGCATGTAGTCCGTGACATCCGAACTCGTCACAACGGTCTGGTGCGGCTGATATTCATGCCGCGACAGGCGTTCGGCAAGCTGGGAGAGCTCGTCCGCGCCTAGCGCCTGGAAAATGCTCACCGTCGAGAGCAGCCGCCGGCGGCGATCGGTCGCCGGGGTGCTTTGATTGGGGACGGCTAACGGACGGAGATCGATGTCGACGGACGCCAGGTGCCGATGCGCGAGATCGAAGAGTTGATTCGTGGCCAGTCTCTTGTTGGCGATATCCTCGACGTAACACGTGATTTCATACTCGATCGAATTGGCGCCGGCATGCTTCACCATGACCGATGGCGCCGGCTTGGCCAATGCGACTTTGCAGCCCAGAACCGCGCGCTCCAGCGCTTCCACAACCACACTCGGGCGGGCTTCCGGTGTGACCTGGATGGATACGTTGACACCGTGCAGTTCCGAGGGCCGGCTGATATTGGTGATCTTGGCCCGGGCAGTCACGTTGTTGGGGATCACCACCAGATTGCCCTGGGCGCTCAGGAGATGGGTGGCGCGCCAGTTTATCTCCAGGACCTTGCCGTCAACGCCATCGATGGAGACCCAGTCGCCGAGATGGTAGGGCTGCGTGGCATTCAGTACGAGTCCGGAGAACACATCGCTCAATGTACTTTGGATCGCCAGGCCAACAATGATGGCCAGGGCCCCCGACGTCGCCAGCAAACCGCTCACCGGAAGCTCAAGGACATAGGCGATGGCCGCGACGGCCGCCGCGACGAAGATCAGCGCGCCCAACACGTCCTGGAACAGGCGCTCCTGGTGCCAGGGCTTGGGCAGGAAGAGCRCGTCCAGGAGAATGGTGAGTACACGCGCGCCGAGCAGCCACCAGATGATTTCCAGCGCCTGCGCCAGGAAATGGCGAACCGGCTGTTCTGGCGACGGAGCCGCATCGAGCGGGCTCATGCCGCCATGGAGAAGCACGGTGGTCAGCAATGCGAATATTGCCAGCCGGACGGCGAGACGCAGCCGCCTGTAGCCGGGGTCGATGAGACGCCAGGCGAGAACATCGCACAGTACCACGCCAACGCCCAGGCAGAGCGGATCCAGCAAATATTCCATGGCGAGACCTTGCTTACGGATGATGCCAATTCAGGCAGCCATGACCAGCCGCCCCCTGGATAGCGAGGCAAAAGGCTGGCGTGGTGTTTCCAATCAGAACGGTAGCAGGTACCGCAGCACGATCTCGCTCCGTTCCTAGGTGCAATCGAATGTATGGCGTGCACTTGGATCCATAGCATACCCAAGGACGATTGCGTTCGGCAATCGTCCCGGTGCCTGCGAGGATGCCGGGCCCGGCTTCAAATATGGCCAGCGGCATCTATGCGGCAGCCTGTATGGACCGCATAATTACGAAATTCCGCATGTAGGAATTTCCCTTCAAAAGGCTATGTTCATGCTTCGATCCGTCATTCCCGTCATTCCCGTCATTCCCGTCATTCCCGTCGTCCTGCTCTGCGCTGCGTTCGCCAGCGGCGCCGCTGTCGCCGCGCCCGCCAACGAGGACGCCTCCTGGTTTGAACCGGTTCGTCTCGGGGCCGCATTGGGTGCGGGGAGCGATGCGTCGATTGCTCGCCTGGAGGCACGATGGAATCTGAGGAACGACCTTTGGGCGACAAACTCGCAGTCGATCCGTGTTCGCCTCGGTCTCGAAGCGTCCGTGGGCGTTTGGAATCCACATGGCAGCAACAGCAACGTGATGGGCGACGTGGGCTTTACGCCCATTTTCCGCATCCAGGGGGCGGGCCGCTCGGGTCCCTTCGCGGAGGTTGGCGCCGGCATGAACCTGCTGTCCCGGGCGCGCATCTCGGACACCAAGGTGTTCTCGACAGCGTTCCAGTTTGGCGATCGCGTTGCCGTGGGCTACCGCTTTGGCGACGCGATCGACTCGGAACTGGCGGTGCGTTTCCAGCACTATTCCAACGCCGGCATCAAGGAGCCCAACCCCGGAATCAACTTCTACATGCTCCAGTACTCGGCACGCTTCTAGCAGGCTGCGGGACGCAGGGCGGCAGGTAGCGACAGGTATCGACAGGTAGTGGCGGAGGGCGTCAGATGACGCCCTCCGCGCGCAGCGCCGCCATGTCCTGCCGGGTCAGGCCGACCGTGCCGTAGATGGGAAGGCGTTCTGCAATGTCCGCTAGATTGCCAGGCGGCATTGCCGAGTTCGGCTTGCTCTACGTCTACCCATTCAAGGTGTTGGCGCGATCATCGGCAGGTGTCGCGGCTGCGAGTGGAGGGCGATGGCCATGCCTCGCACGCACGCCTTCAATCCACCGGCGTAGCCGACATCCACCCGTTGGCCGTGATCGCGGAGGCCACCTGTTTCGCGATCGAATCGCCTAGCCGCGCGGCATCCGCGGAAATGCTGTCGTGCTTGACCTCGGACACGCCATGCAGGCCCGTGCCCGCCGCGGCGGACGTCGCGAGATGGCCGGCGGCCGCGCCGACCCCGGCGGTTTCGGCCACGCCAGGCATATGGCCGCTGTTCGCATCGGCGGAGAAGCTCTGCAGCGGCACCGGCGAGCCGTTCGCTGGCTTGTACAGGATCCGGACCGACGCCGTGACTTCGCTCTTGCCTGCGCCAAGACCGATCAGCAAGCGGCGCCGGCGCTTGCCCTCATCGATCTTCTGGAAATTGCCCTCGACGATCAGCGTATTGCTGTCCGCGGGCGGGGGGCCGTCTGCGCGGACCGCATGCAGTCCCTGCGACTGCAGTTGCCGCACGATTTCATCGGACACCTGCTCGCGCGCTTCGCGCGCCGTCCGGGACTGCTCGCTCGCGGACGACCCGCCGGCGGCCATGGTCTTCAGTTCCCGGGCCACGCCGTTGTCCAGTTTGACCTGGTCCGGACTGGCATCGAATGCATGCACATAGATGATGTCCGCGCGCACCTGCGGCTGGACGCCAGCCTGATCGACGCCGGTATCGGCCCAGGCACCGCCCGCCATCAGGAGCGATCCCGCCGCCACTGCTGCAACCGCCAGTTGCCTGGCATTGTCCGTGAGGAATTTGAATGAAGTCCGCATGTCGATCCTGTCCTCGGCACCATYGTGCCGTCAATTGCCGAAAAGATGTCGCCGACAATCACTGGATCCGCAGGATCACATACCATCGGAGATCACACCTGCTTGAGTGCCGCTCATCGAGCATCGTCGAGAGCCGCAACCGCAGACGCAAGTATGGGAGGAACCGGCTGCTGGCGCCATGCGGGAATTATGTCGCGCGATGTCGCCCTTGCCTTGCGCGCGGGCGTTCCCGGCCGCGTGGCCTGGCGTTACGCGGCAGGCCGCTGCAGCGGCAATGCCACGACCGCTTCGAGGCCGCCGCCATCGCGTGCCCGGAACTGCAATGATCCGCCGTGCAGGCGCGCAATGCGTTCGACGATCGCGAGTCCGAGGCCGGTACCGCCCGCATGGCCGCGCGCGTTCCTGCCACGGCTGAAGGGCGCCTTGAGCTGTTCCAGTTCCTCGGCGCCGATGCCGCTGCCCCGGTCGCATACGGCGGCATACGCCGTATTACCTTCCGCCCAGGTGCGTACGACAAAGCCGGTGCGGCCGTAGACGACCGCGTTCTGCATCAGGTTCATCAGCAGGCGCATCAGGCTCACCGGCCGGAACGGAAACACCGGCATGTCGCCCAGCGACAGTTCGAATTCGTGCCCGAGCCCCGCGAAATCCGCCGCGAGCCGGCTGATGAGCGCATTGAGATCGCCCGGTTGCGGGACCTCGCGTTCGCCACTGCCCGCGTAGTCCATGAACTGCTGAAGGATCGTGTCGATCTGGTCGAGATAGCCTTCCACCGAGGCCACGAAGGGTTCGTCGGCGCCGCGCGGAATCGCCATCGCCATGGCAAGACGCAGCTTGGTGAGCGGCGTGCGGATGTCGTGCGACACGCCGGCCAGCATCAGCGTGCGCGTCGCTTCGGCATGCTGCAATGCCTGCGTCATCTGGTTGAACGCACTGCTTACCTGGGCGATTTCCGTCGGCCCGTCGGTGGGCAGCGGCACCGGGGCCTCGCCGGCGCTGACATGGCGCGCCGCCCGCGCCAGGTCCTGCAGCGGACGGTTGATATGCAGCTGGATCAGGTAGCCCGTCAGCGCCGCGAGCAATGCGAAGGCCGCAGACAGCGCGAGCGCGGTGGTGATGCCGCTGGCCTGTGCGTCTTCGGCCATCGGCAAGGCGATCCAGCAGGGCGCGCCGGCGGCGTGCACGCGAATCCATAGCCGCTCGCCGTCGCCCGCCTGCCATCGCACCGGCAGGTCCGCTGGCAGATCGCGCTGCAAGGCGTCGATAAACACGTCGCGCTGATACGTACGAAAGAAGTGAAGCGGACTGGGATGCGGTTCCTGGACGACATGCTCCGGCGGCCGCGTTTGCCCACCCAGCCGTGCGGCCGCCGCGCGGCCTTCATCGGCCGGCATGGCGGCAAGCACGCGGTCGAGCGTCTTCACGTATTCGGAAAAGATGATTGCCGCGCGCTCGATGTGCGGGCGCTGCACGAAGTGCAGCAAGACGGTGAGCGCACTGACCTGGGTGAGTGCAACGAGCGCCACCAGCAAGGCGATATGGCGCGCGAGCAGCGAACGGGGCAGCGCAAGCCGTGTCACGGCTCGATACCGGCGCTCAGCATGTAGCCGATGCCCCACACGGTCTTGATAAAGCGCGGTTTCGAAGGATCGTCTTCGACGATCTGGCGCAGCCGCAGGATCTGTACGTCGATGCTGCGGTCGAGCGCGTCGTGGTCGCGGCCGCGGGCCCGCGCGAGCAGGTTCTCGCGGCTCACCGGCCGGTTCGGCGACGACCCCAGCGCGTGCAATAGCAACATCTGCGCGGAATGCACCTCGACCGGCTCGCCGCCGCGCAGCAGCGTCTGCTTGCCGACATCGAACTGGAAGTCGCCGAAGCGCAGGGTCTGCGAGGTCACGGTCGGCTCGCCCGCCGCCATTTTTTGCCGGCGCAACAGCGCGCGAATCCTTGCGACCAGCTCGTCCGGCACGAACGGCTTGGCGAGATAGTCGTCGGCGCCGGTCTCGAGCCCGGCCACCCGGTCGACCGGATCGCCCTTGGCAGTCAGCATCAGGATCGGCAGCGTCTGTCCTTCGGCGCGCAGCCGGCGGCAGATGGTCAGGCCGTCTTCCGGCTCCATCATCAGGTCCAGCACCAGCAGGTCGTACGGCTCGCGTTGCAGGTAGCGGTCGAGCCGCTTGCCGTCGGCGATCGCGCGCACCTGGAAACCGTGCCCGGTCAGGAACCGTTGCAGCATGTTGCGCAACTCGGCTTCATCATCGAGCACGATAATCCTGTTCGCCTGCTCCATGGTGCGTCTCCGGCGATGATCGGGAATCAGCGGGTCATCATCTTCTGTTTCATGAAACCCTCGATCTGCGGCAACGTGACATACCCGGCCTGCTGCGCGTCGATCTCGTCGAAGTGGCTGGCGACCATCGGCATGCCGGCTGCCGCCTGGTCCCGGGTCAGCTTGCCGTCGCGCGTCGTGTTGGCATTGGTGAAGCGTGCCTGCAACTGCTGCATCGCGCGCTCGGCCCGTGCGCTGTTGCCTGCTGGCGGCGCGGTGCTCTGCATGCTCTGAGCGGATGCACCTGCAGAAACAATACACAAAACAAGAACCGCAATCATCTTCTTCATGGCTTTCTCCGTGAGGTAGCCGACGCGTATCGCCGGCGCGTGTGATCAATCCGATACTGCCGTTAGCTGTTTTACCAGTGGCCTGTCAGGCCCAGTGCGCGGGCACCCAGACGCGGCCGACCCAGTGTCCCGGCACCAATACCGCCGGACCCGGCGCCCGTGTCACGTAGACGGCGCGCGGCACATACACAACCCTCGGGGGCGGCGGCGCGACGTACACCACCATAGGCGGCGGTGCGACGTAGACAGCTCTCGGGGGCTGCGGAGGGGGCAAATAGACCACCGGCGGGGGCGGCGGGTAGACAACCGGCGGAGGCGGCACATAAGCCACCGGCGCAGGCGTGACAACTACCGGTGCGGTGCCGATCGCAACCGTGGCGCCGGCGGTCGTGACCGTGCTGCCATGCACCACCGTCGTGCCGCCGGTCGTTACCGTCCCGCCATGGACGACCGTCGTGCCGCCGCCCGTCGTCACGACACCTGGCGCCACGCGGGTCGCGGTACCGGAGTGCGTGACGGTTCCGCCGTCCGCGCCAGTCACGGTTCCCGAACGGGCGCATGTGGCGCCGGCGCAGTTCGTCGATGCCGCGTGGCTGACGGTGTTGCCGTTCGAGCCGGTGATGGTGCCGGATGACGAATAGTGTCCCGGCGCGTCGCGTGTCACGCTGCCCGCCGTGGAAGCGGTCTGGCCGTTGGGGCCCGTCAGGTTGCCCGTGTGCGAGCATGTGCTGCCAGCGCAACTGGTGTCGCCAGCGTGCTGGACCGAACGGCCGTTCGGTCCGGTTGCCGTGCCGGAGTTCGAGAACTGCCCCGGCGCGGTACGGGTCACCGTGCCGGTGTTCGTCGCGAGCCCGCCGTAGGGACCGACGACCCCGCCTGCGTGCGAGCAGCTGCCGCCTGCGCATGAACCATAGTGCGCGCCGTTATAGGTGCCGTGCGGCGTGTAGGCCGTGCCGTGGCCGGACCAGCTTGCGAAGGCCGGGGTGCTTGCGAGAAGGATCAGCGGGGCGCCTGCTGTGACGACCGCCTTGACGACCGCCTTGGCAACATGATGGGGTTTCATCGGATGTCCTTTGGTTTGGATCACGTCACGCACTGCGGCGTGGCAACGGGACGAACTATAGGGCGACGGCGTGCATAAATCGCCATGGAAAGAATGTCACGGTGTTACACCCGATGGGGCGTGAGCGAGCCGGGCCCGCGGCCGGCGATCAGCCGCGCAAAGCAAATCCAGGCGGTAGGGCGAAGCAGGAACAGGGAGGATAGGGTTTGCCGGTTGCGCTTGTTTCCTGCGTTCTCTTTATGGCCGGAAACCACGCGAATGGCATATAGGCTACGCTTGCAAATAGTGTTTGCATGCACCGATTCATCATGGCGTTCACGGGGAGGCACGGCATGTCCAGATTGAGAGTTCACTGCTTTGGGGTATCCATCGATGGCTACGGCGCCGGCCCCGACCAGAGCCTGGCGGATCCGCTTGGCGTGGGCGGCAAGGCGCTGCATGAATGGATTTTTGCCACGCGCACGTTTCAGCACATGTTCGGTGGCGACGGCGGCGAGACGGGGGTGGATGACGATTTCGCAGCGCGCGGGTTCAGCAATATCGGTGCCTGGATTCTCGGGCGCAATATGTTCGGTCCGGTTCGTGGTCCCTGGCCCGACGATCGCTGGAAAGGGTGGTGGGGTCCCAATCCGCCTTATCACAGCGAAGTGTTCGTGTTGACCCATCACCCACGCGATTCGGTTTCGATGGAGGGCGGCACGACCTTTCACTTCATCACCGATGGCATCCATGCTGCGCTGAAGCATGCGAGGGCGGCGGCAGGGGCGCGGGACGTGCGGCTTGGCGGTGGTGTTGCCAGCGTGCGACAGTATCTCCAGGCCGGCCTGGTCGACGAGATGCACCTGGCGATGGCGCCTGTCCTGCTGGGCTCCGGAGAGTCCCTGTTGGCCGGTATCGATCTCAAGGCGCTGGGTTTCGAATGCGCCGAGCAGGTGGGAATGCCAAGGGCGATGCATGTTGTGCTGACAAAGCGGGGCGGCGCGGAAGCTGCGCCGTGACCAGGCCCTGGCCGGGAAATTTGTAATAAGCGAGGGGGGCTTGTCGATCCAAGGGCTGCCCAAGCGTCGTGCCAGTACCGGAGCGATCGGTTCGCCCCGGTGACCCTGTCACACTGTGCGCTGCATCGAGAAAGGAACCCACATGACCCAAGCCATCGCATACCTCTCCTTCAACGGCAATTGCGCCGAAGCCATGCGTTTTTACGAGCAAGCCCTCCATGGCAAGCTCGAGGTGCTGATGAGTGGGGCCGAGTCGCCCATGGCCGAGCAGATTCCGAAGGAGTTCGCCCACCGCATCCTGCACGCACGGCTTGCGTTGCCGGGCGGCGGCACGCTCTTCGCGGGGGATTGCCCTGCGCACATGCCCTATGAAGGCATCAAGGGTGTGTCCATGGCGGTCGACTACGCGACCACGGCGGAAGCGGAACAGGTGTTTGCCGCGCTTGCCAGCGGCGGGCAGGTGACCATGCCCATGCAGCCAGCCTTCTGGGCCAGGAGCTGGGGCATGCTGATCGACAAGTTCGGCACTCCGTGGATCGTCAATGGAGAAATGCTGCCAATCTAGTTCGTCCCCAGCGCGATGACCAGAAGCAGCACATTGAGAACGATCAGCCCATAGAGGATCCGTCTGGCCGCCGGTGCGGCCGGGTTCTGTCCGTACTCTCGCAGCACGCTACGCGCCCGCTTGCGCGTGCGCCGGTAGGCCAGACCCGCGCCGAGCACGCCAGCGCAGGCCAGCACGCCGAGCGAGCCGACGGAGCCGTGGGCTTGCTTGCTTGTGGAAGGCGCCGCCGGCGCCTTTGCAGGCAAACTCTGGAGCGACGTGCCTGTCGCGGCGGTGCGCGTGGCCGGTTCCGCGCTGCCTGGCGTGGCGATCAACCGCGCCGGCGCCTGCGGACTCTGCCTGGGTGGCGCCGCCCATTCTGCTTCGCTGCGCCTGGGCTTGGGCCTGCCGCGCGCCTCGAGATGCGGCGGCGTTTCCGGAGCAGGGACGGCGGCGCGCTCCCTTGCTGGTACCGAGGCGCGCATGGACGTCTTCCGGGCTGCGTACGCATGCCATTGCGCGAAGACACCGTCCAGGCAGCGCACGGTGCCACAGGCATCGCGTTTCCTGCGCCACGCAACAATATCCGCCTTGCGGATTGCGCCTACCCGCAGCAGCCTCTGCTGCTCGGCGTAGATGCGGTCGTATCCGATGGAGAGAAGTGCGTAATCGCAGATCAGGTTTGCCGCATGCGGGCGCGGATCGCCCGCATGCGGCTGGCGGGTTGCCTTGCAAGCGATGTCGGACGCCTGCGCACTATGGGCGGAAAAAAGAGCCAACGAGACGAGGACGGCCAGGCGGCCTGTGACCCTGTTCATCGTGTCTTCTCACGGAAGTGGCGGCATCGGCGCTGAATTGCAACCCGCGTAGGTTTTTCATTGTGCTACCGCTTCGCAACGGGCGAACGTGCGGTGTCACACGTTTGTTTGCAACGGTCTTGCCGAACCTGCCCGACGTACATTGGCCCGGCTCGGCTATGCAGTGCTGCATCTGAGCCTGTTCAGGCACATGCGGCAGTTCGCTGGCTCGCTTGCGAGTAGGTATGACCGACTGAACGTATTCCAGTTTGGTTTGCCTGATGACGATCCCCCTTCTATCTTGAGAGGGTCACCGGCACCTGCCAGACAGCATCGACGCGCATCGACGCAGCGCGGGTGCCCAGACGCCGAATGTCGCACCCGCTTGCTGGCCAGTCAGAAAAATCGGCGGGGCGCGTGTCAGGAGACTAACGCATGATTGAAGGGGTGCCGCGCGTCGCTTGCAATACGGCCTGGCGTAGAGCGTCTTTTCGCGTCAGCGCCGCGTCCCTTGCCGCCGCGCTGGCGGCATGCGCAGTCGGCCCCGATTACCGCTCGCCCGCGCCGCCGCCCGGCGATGCCTACACCCCCGCCCCATTGCCAACGGAAACGGCCGCCGCCCCAGGCGTTTCCGGTGTGGCGCAGCGCTTTGCCGGCGGCGAGGACATTCCAGCGCAATGGTGGTCGCTGTTCCATAGCGAATCGCTGGACGGGCTGATCCGCGTGGCGCTTGCCAATAGTCCCAACGTCGCGGCCGCGCTGGCCGCTTTGCGCCAGGCGCGCGAGAACCTGACCGCGCAGACCGGCGCGCTGCTGCTGCCGGGTGTCGATCTGCAAGCCGGCGCGACGCGCGAGAAGATCGCGGGGGTCACGTTCGGCCTGCCGCCTGGCATCAGCCCGGAACTCACGCTCTACAACGCGTCCGTCAACGTCTCATACAAACTCGACCTGTTCGGCGGTGCGCGGCGCCAACTCGAGGCGCTCGGCGCGCAGGTCGATTACCAACGCTTCCAGTTGCAGGCGGCATACCTTGCGCTGACCGCCAATCTCGTCACGGCGGCGGTCAGGGAGGCATCCCTGCGCGCGCAGATAGAAGCCACCGAGCGTATCGCCGCCGATCAGCAGGATCAACTGAATGTGCTGGAGCGCCAGTACGAACTTGGCGGCACAGGCCTGCCCGCCGTGCTGGCGCAAGTCACCCAGTTCGCGCAAACGCGGGCGAGCCTGCCGCCGCTGCAGCAGTCGCTCAGCCGGGTGCGCCACCAGATGTCGGTGCTCGCGGGCCAGCTGCCCAGCGATGCGTCGCTGCCGCAATTCACCCTTGACGCTTTTTCCTTGCCGCAGACGCTGCCGGTGAGCCTGCCGTCGAGCCTGGTCAGGCAACGGCCGGACATCCTCGCGGCGGATGCGGTGCTGCACCAGGCGAGCGCGCAGGTTGGCGTTGCCACCGCGGCGATGTATCCGCAGTTGACGCTCACCGGTAGCTACGGCGCCGAGGCGCTGACGCCGGCGCAGCTTTTCCGGGCCGCCAGCACGGTGTGGAGCGTTGGCGCGGGCATTCTCCAGCCCGTGTTTCATGGCGGGCAATTGAGCGCGCAGAAACGCGCGGCCGTGGCCGCCTACGATCTGGCCGCCGCGCAGTATCGGGAGACCGTGCTGCTGGCGTTCCAGAACGTGGCCGATACGCTGCGGGCGCTGGAAATGGACGCGCGCAGCCTGCAGGCGCAATCCGACGCGTGGACTGCCGCGCGGGATTCGCTCGAGGTGACGCGGCGGCAGTATCAGGCGGGTGGCGCCGGTTATCTCGCGCTGCTCGATGCGCAGCGCCAGTACCAGCAGGCGTCCGTCAGCCTGGTGCAGGCGCGGGCGGCGCGCTACGCCGACACCGCCGCCCTGTTCCAGGCGCTTGGGGGAGGGTGGTGGAATGCGCCGCCGCCGGAACCGGGCGAGACGGCGACGGGAGCGGGCCGGTGACCAGGCGCATGGCAATCATGCTGGGTAGCGTCGTGCTGCTGCTGGCGGCGCTGGCTGGCTTCAACGTGTTCCGTGCCCACATGCTGAAGACGATCATGCAGGGCAACGCCGCGCCGCCGGCGACCGTGACCACGGCGATCGCCGCATACCAGGCCTGGCAGCCGCAGCTGGCGGCGGTGGGCAGTTTGCGGGCGGTGCAGGGTGTGGACGTCACCAGTGAGATCGCGGGACTCGTACGGCAGATCCGCTTCAAGTCCGGTGACGAGGTCAAGTCGGGCCAGGTGCTCGTGCAATTGAACGCCGATTCCGATGTGGCGCAGTTGCGCGCGTTGCAGGCCGCGGCCGAGCTGGCGCAAACGGTCTACACGCGCGATGCGCTGCAATACGAAGCCAAGGCGATCTCCAAGGCGCAACTCGACGCGGATGCCGCCGACCTGAAGAGCAAGAAGGCGCAGGTGGACCAGCAGGCCGCGCTGGTGGAGAAGAAGACCATCCATGCTCCGTTCGGCGGGCGGCTCGGCATCAGCACGCTAAACCGCGGGCAATACGTGAACCCGGGCGATGCCATCGTGACTTTGCAGGCCATCGATCCGATCTATGTGGATTTCTACCTGCCGCAGCAGCAGGTCGGGCAGCTCGGGATCGGCCTGCCTGTCGCGATCGACACCGCGGCATTCGGCGATCGCAAGTTTGCCGGCAATATCACCTCGATCAATGCCAAGGTGGACAACGCCACGCGCAACGTGCTGGTCGAAGCCAGCATCGGCAATGGCGAGCGCAAGCTGCTGCCCGGCATGTACGCGAACGTCAAGGTCGACACCGGCACGCCGCAGCGCCACCTGACCTTGCCGCAGACGGCGATCACCTACAACCCGTATGGCGCCACGGTGTTCGTCGTCAAGCCCGCGGCTGCGTCCGGCGCGCAACCCGCCAAGGCGCTGCCCGTGGCACAGCAGGTGTTCGTCACCACGGGCCCGACGCGTGGCGACCAGGTCGCCATCGTGAAAGGGCTGGAAGCCGGCACGCAGGTCGTCACCAGTGGGCAGCTCAAGCTGAAGAACGGCACGCCGCTGGTGATCGACAACCGCATCCGTCCTTTGGACGCGCCGAACCCGGCGCCCCAGGAACAGTGAGGGGCGCACGATGAAGTTCACCGATCTGTTTATCCGGCGGCCGGTACTGGCATCGGTGGTGAGCCTGCTGATCCTCGTGCTCGGGCTGCGCTCCGTGGCCGACCTGAACGTCAGCCAGTATCCCAAGACCGAGAATGCGGTGGTGACGATCCGCACCGCATACTATGGCGCCAGCGCCGATACCATTGCCGGCTTCATCACGCAGCCGATGGAGGCGGCCATCGCCCAGGCGCAGGGCATCGACTACCTGTCGTCCAGCAGTACCACGGGCCTGTCCACCATCATCGCGACGCTGCGGCTCAACTACGACTCGAACCGCGCGCTGACCGAGATCACCACCCAGATCGCTTCCGTGCGCGGCCAACTGCCGCCGCAGACCCAGCAGCCGGTGGTGACCGTGCAGGTCGGGCAGACCACCGATACGATGTACATGGGCTTCTACAGCGACGTGCTGCCCAGCAACAACGTCACCGACTACCTGCTGCGCGTGATCAAGCCGAAGCTCGATTCCATCGAAGGCGTGCAGACCGCGGAGATCCTTGGCGGGCGGCCGTTCGCGATGCGCGCGTGGCTCGATTCGCAACGCATGGCCGCGCATGGCGTGACGGCGGCGGACGTCTATGCCGCGCTGGGCAACAACAACTATCTCGCGTCGCTTGGCACGACGAAGGGGCAGATGGTCAGCAGCGACCTTACCGCCGACACCGACCTGCATACGGTCGACGCGTTCAAGCAGCTCGTCGTCAGGTCCAAGGGTGACGCGCTGGTGCGCCTGCAGGATGTTGCCGACGTGGTGCTCGGCGCCGAGAGCTACGACTTCAACGTGGCCTTCAGCGGCAAGCGTTCGGTATTCATCGGCATCAAGACCGCGCCCAACGCCAACGTCCTCAGCGTTGCCAGTCGGGTGCGCGAGGTGTTTCCGGCGCTGCAGCAGCAGTTGCCAACCGGCCTGACGGGCGAGATCGTGTACGACGCGACCGAGTTCGTCAATACCTCCATCGTCGAGGTCATCAAGACCCTGGCCGAAGCCCTGCTGATTGTTTCGGTGGTGATTTTTCTGTTTCTCGGCAGCTTTCGCGCGGTGGCGGTGCCGCTGATCGCCATGCCGCTATCGCTGGTCGGCACGTTCTTCGTGATGCTGGCGCTGGGGTATTCGATCAACCTGCTCACGCTGCTGGCCCTCGTCCTGGCGATCGGGCTGGTCGTCGACGACGCGATCATCGTGGTCGAGAACGTGGATCGTCACATGAAGGAGGAGGGCAAATCTCCGCTCGATGCCGCACTGATGGCAGCACGCGAACTGGGCGGGCCGATCCTGGCCATGACGGTGGTGCTGGTGGCCGTCTATTTGCCGATCGGCTTCCAGGGTGGCCTGACCGGGGCCCTCTTCACCGAGTTTGCGTTCACGCTCGCCGGCGCGGTGGCCGTCTCCGGCGTGATTGCGCTGAGCCTGTCGCCGATGATGTGTTCACGCGTGTTCCGTGCCGAGCAGGAGTCCGGGCGCTTTGTACGGTTCGTCGATCGCCAGTTCGACCGGGTGCACCGCGGCTATGCGCGGATCCTGCACAGCCTGCTCGAGACCTGGATCGTGATCGTGGTAACCGGCGCGCTGTTGCTGGCCGGCGTGGTCTACCTGTTCATGACCTCGAAGTCCGAACTGGCGCCGCAGGAGGACCAGGGCCTTGTGCTGTCGCAGATCGTGGGGCCGCCGAACGCGACGATCCAGCAGATGCAGACCTATGCCGACCAGGTATTCGAGACCTCGCGCCATATCCCCGAGTACGCGCAGATGTTCCAGCTGACCGGCACGCCGACCGTCAACCAGGGTATTGGCGGCGTGCTGCTGAAGCCGTGGGACAAGCGCGGCAAGGGCGCGCTGCAGTTGCAGCAGGAGTTGCAGCGCAAATGGGACGGCATCGCCGGCGCGCGCGTCGCCGCGTTCCAGTTCCCGCCGCTGCCCGGCTCGCAGGGCCTGCCGCTGCAGTTCGTGATCAGTACCACGGAGCCGATCCTGAATCTCGACGAGGTGTCGCAGGCCGTCCTGCAGAAGGCGCGCACGAGCGGCATGTTCTTCTTCGTCGATAGCGATCTCAAGCTGGACAAGCCGCAAAGCACGCTGGTGGTCGACCACGACAAGACGGCATCGCTCGGGCTGACGCAGTCCGATGTCGGCACGAGCCTTAGCGCGGCGCTGGGCGGCAACTACGTCAACTATTTCTCCATCGCCGGGCGCTCGTACAAGGTGATCCCCCAGGTCAGGCAGACCGACCGGCTCAACCCGCCGCAGGTGCTCGACTACTACCTGCACACGCCGGACGGCAGCGTGATCCCCGCATCGACGGTCTCCAGTCTTGCGGACAGCGTCGTGCCCGAAACGATCAACCACTTCCAGCAGCTCAACTCGGCCACGATCTCCGGCGTCACCGTGCCTGGCGTGTCGCAGGGCGAGGTACTGGACTTCCTGCGCGCGACGATGGCGCAGGCCGCGCCAAGCGGGTATACGGCTGACTACTCCGGCCAGACGCGGCAGTTCGTGCAGGAGTCGGGCGGCTTTGTGCTGACCCTGCTGTTCGCCACCATCATTGTCTTCCTGACGCTGGCGGCGCAGTTCGAGAGTTTCCGCGATCCGGTCGTGATCCTGGTCTCGGTGCCCATGGCACTGTTCGGCGCGCTGTGCTTTATCAACGTTGGACTGGCTACGCTGAATATCTACACCCAGGTCGGGCTTGTCACGTTGATGGGGTTGATCAGCAAGCACGGCATCCTGATCGTGCAGTTCGCGAACGAATTGCAGCGCGCCGGCAAGAGCAAGCGCGAGGCGCTGGAACAGGCTGCGGCCGTGCGGCTGCGGCCGATCCTGATGACCACGGCGGCCATGGTGTTCGGCGTGGTGCCGCTGGTGTTCGCCTCGGGCGCGGGGGCGGCGGGCCGGTATGCAATGGGGCTGGTGATCTTTACGGGGCTTTCGATCGGCACGTTGTTCACGTTGTTCGTGGTGCCGGCGATGTATATGTTCCTGGGCGCGGATCATCACCACGAGGCGGGTGCGGCACGCCCGGCCTGAGCCCGCTCGCGCGCATTCCTGGTTTATGCCGTGGCCAGCACGTGTTCTCGTGCCGGGCGGCTGCTCCTATGGCTGGCCTAAGTCTCGTGCTCCAGACTATGCGGTGAAATAAACGTCCCTGGAGAAAGGCATGAACACCATGGCCAGCCGCTTGCCGCCTGCCGGGCTCAACAAGGTGCCGGAGGTGACCGCGCTCTTCTGGATCATCAAGATGATGTCCACCACAGTTGGCGAGACGGCCGCCGACTATCTCAACGTCAATCTTGGCCTTGGCCTGGCGAATACATCGGCCGCTGTGGGCTTGCTCTTTGCCGTTGCCTTGTTCTTCCAGGTACGGGCGAAGCGTTTTGTGCCTTCGCTCTACTGGATCAGCGTCCTGTTCATCAGTGTGTTCGGCACGCTGATCACCGACAATCTGAGCGACAGGCTGGGCGTGCCGCTGTCCGCCTCGACCGCGCTCTTCCTCCTGGCCCTGGTCGCCACCTTCGCCGTATGGTACGGAAAAGAGGAAACCCTCTCCATCCGCGCCATCGACACGGTCAGGCGCGAACTGTTCTACTGGACCGCGATCCTGTTCACGTTTGCCCTGGGCACTGCCGCCGGCGACTTGGCGGCGGAGGGCCTCAGCCTGGGTTACGGCAATGCCGCCTTGTTGTTCGGTGGCCTGATTGCGGCCACCGCCGTGGCCCACTACGCGTTCCGGGCAAACACGGTTGCCTGCTTCTGGGTGGCCTATGTACTGACCCGCCCGTTTGGCGCGTCATGCGGCGATCTCCTGTCTCAGTCCGGCCGCAACGGCGGCCTGGGGCTGGGGGCCGCCGGCACGAGCGCAATGTTCCTGGTGATCATCATCGGGCTGGTCTTCTATCTGTCGATCCCGCAGAAGCGGCTGGTCAATTCCTGATTCCACGCATCGATCCATCTATTGAATCAATTGAATCTGTTGAATTTATTGAATCCATTGAACCGGAGAGCGAAACATGAATGACTTTTCCACGCAGGCAACCATCGCGCAACGGAGCCTGAGCAAGGTTCCCGAGATCACACTGATGTTCTGGATCGTCAAGATCGCGGCAACCACGCTGGGGGAAACCGGCGGCGACGCGCTGTCGATGTCGATGAACCTGGGCTACCTCCTCAGCACGGCCATCTTCGCCGTGGTCTTCCTGATTGCCGTTTCGGCCCAGATTTCCGCCAAGCGCTTCCAGCCCGTGCTGTACTGGGTGACCATCGTTGCCACCACGACCGTGGGTACGACCCTGGCCGATTTTGCCGATCGGTCCCTGGGCATCGGCTATGCCGGAGGCTCCTTGCTGCTGCTCGCCTTGCTGATGCTCTCGCTGGGCATCTGGTACCGCACGCTTGGCACCGTATCGGTCGACACCGTGCACTCGCCCAAGGCCGAGATGTTCTATTGGGTGACGATCATGTTCTCCCAGACCCTGGGCACCGCGCTGGGAGACTGGACGGCGGATACGGCAGGGTTGGGCTACCTTGGCGGGATGATGCTCTTCGGCGGGCTGCTGGCGGCGCTGGTCGCGGCCAGCTACTGGACTCGACTGTCCCGCACGCTGCTCTTCTGGGCAGCCTTCATCCTTACGCGGCCGCTCGGCGCCGTCGTCGGCGATTTCCTCGACAAGCCGCTCCATTCCGGCGGGCTGGCATTGAGCCGCTTTTCCGCTTCGGGGGCGCTGGTGACGCTGATGGTGGCGTGCATCGTGTTCTTCCCGCAAAGGGCAGCGGCACGCGCAAGCCACTGACCTGAACCCGGAGCGAGAACCGATATGCTATCCACCGGACTGTTCAGCTGGCTATCCAGCGATCATCACCTGATGGCCTTGCTGGCGCAAAACTGGCTGCTCGGCGTCGTGATTGTGGCCGGCATCGTCTTCCTGGAAACCGGGCTGGTCGTGTTGCCCTTCTTGCCGGGTGACTCCCTGCTGTTCACTACCGGAGCCTTCCTGGGGGTGAGCGGCATATCGCCGGTCTGGGCCATCCTCCTGACCGGCCTGGCCGCGGTGCTGGGCGACGGCGCCAATTACCTGGTCGGCCGCTCGGTCGTGGGCCAATGGCTGATCCGCAGCGGGTGGATCAAGCCGCGCCATCTGGAAAAGACGCGTGCCTACTTCCATCGCTTCGGCGCGCCCACCGTCACGATCGGGCGGTTCGTCCCGGTCGTTCGCACCGTCACGCCATTCCTGGCGGGGCTCTCCGGCATGCGCCCGCGCCGGTTCGCGCTCTACAATGTGCTCGGCGCTATGATGTGGTGCCCGGGGCTGCTGCTGGCCGGCTACTGGCTTGGCGGCGTTCCCTGGGTGCGGGAGCATATGAGCTGGATGACTGCCGGCATCGTCGCCGTGTCGGTGCTGCCGGTACTGTTCCAGCTAAGACGCGGCGCCTTGGTTCAGGGAGGATGAATGCGGGTACTGCTGGTGGAAGACGATCCGATGATCGGCCAGGTCATCCAGGAGGCGCTGAAAGACGCGTCCTACGCCGCCGACTGGGTCAAGGGCGGGCAAGCCGCCCTTGATGCGCTGGCTTTCCAGCACTACGACATCGTATTGCTCGATCTTGGCTTGCCCGGCAAGAGTGGCCTGGCGGTGCTGGCTTCGATCCGCGGCCAGGACAACCCCGTGCCGGTGCTGATCATCACGGCCCAGGACGGGCTCGAAGACCGCATTCGCGGCCTGGACGCAGGCGCCGACGACTATGTGCTCAAGCCGTTCGAGATGGGCGAGCTGCTTGCCCGCATGCGCGCCGTGAGGCGGCGCAAAGGAGGCGCGGCAGCGCCGGTCCTGGGCAATGGCAGTGTCAGCCTCGATCCCGCCACGAAGCGCGCAACGGTCGATGGCGGCGACGCCGTGCTGCTCACCAATCGGGAGTTCGCCCTGTTGCAGGCCTTGCTGGTCCGGCCGGGAGCCATACTTTCCCGCACCGAACTCGAGGAGCGGATCTACGGTTGGGGCGACGAAGTCGAGAGCAATGCGGTCGAGTTCCTGATTCATTCCCTGCGCAAGAAGCTGGGGAGCGCCGCGATCAAGAATGTAAGGGGCGTAGGATGGATGGTCGCAAAAGAAGGCTGAAGGATTCGATCCAGGTTCGTCTTTCGCTCTGGCTGTCGATCGCCATCCTGGTGGTGGCGGTGGTGGCCGTGGTGCTTTCTTTTGTGGCGGCATTCCAGGAGGCCAACGAACTCCAGGACGATATGTTGCGCCAGGTCTCGGTTCTGTTCGACCGCCAGCATTTGCCCGTGCCGCACCTGGGGGATGTTGGCAGGCTGCCGAACAGCGATGAGGAGTCGCGCGTCATCGTGCAATACCTCGCGCAAGGCGACGGCAGCGACGCCGCTCACGCGCAGGGCGGCCGGCCCCTGGCGATACCGGCTACGGTCAAGGACGGACTCCAGACCCTCGATATCGACAAAGAGTCCTATCGTGTCATGGTGAGAACGCTTGCCGCCGGGGATCGCATCGCGGTGGCGCAGGAAACCGGCATTCGCGATGAGACTGCCCGGGATGGCGCACTGCGTACCGCGCTGCCCTTCCTGCTGCTCGTGCCCATCCTGCTTCTGCTCGTTTCCGACCTGGTGCGCAAAATGTTCAGGCCCATTGCCACCTTGTCGGAGGAGATCGACCAGCGTGGCGAGCAGGAGCTACATCCGTTGCCGCAAGATGGCCTGCCCGCGGAAGTCCGTCCTTTTGTGGTGGCAATCAATCGGCTGTTGGGCCGCGTCTCCCAGTCGATGGATGCCCAGCGCCGTTTCGTGGCCGACGCGGCGCATGAACTGCGCTCGCCACTGACAGCGCTATCGCTGCAGGCAGAGCGGCTTGCAGGCACGGAAATGTCCGAGAATGCCCGGTCGCGGCTCGCCACATTGCGCCAGGGCATCGAGCGGGGCCGGGTCTTGCTGGAGCAATTGCTGAGCCTGGCCCGCGCGCAATCCTCGATGCCCCTCCCGGCTGCGCCGGTGTCTGTGCGGCGGGTGTACCGGCACGTGCTGGAGGACCTGATGCCGCTGGCGGAGGCCAGGCACATCGACATTGGCGTGGAAGGGGATTCCGATGCGCTGGTGCTGGCCAATGAGGTGGATCTGATCACTCTGGTCAAGAACCTGGTCGGCAACGCGATCCGCTATACGCCGGAGGGCGGGCGAGTCGATCTCTGCGTTCAAACGCAAGGGGACAGCGTGATCCTGCAGGTAAAGGACACCGGCCCCGGCATTGCCCCGGAAGCGCGCAGCAGGGTGTTCGACCCGTTTTTCCGCGTGCTGGGCAATGAGGCTGTGGGGTCCGGCCTCGGCTTGTCCATTGTGCGGACCATTGCGGAGCGGATCGGCGCGGAAGTCTGCCTGGGTTACGCCAACGAGGATGCAGGTGCAGGTGCAGGTAGAGGGCTGAACGTAACCGTGCGTATTCCCGTGGCTGGCGCGCGCTAGGCCGCCGAGGGCGGTCTGCCATTAACTGGCGTCCCCGCTCCGGCGTAGCCCCTCCGGCGCGATCGAACTAGTCACTTCCGACAAAAACGCGATCCGCCATCCCGGCGTATAATCGGCTGCGCTGCGGGCCACGGCCCGCAGCAGCATTCTCAGGGCGGGGTGAAAGTCCCCACCGGCGGTGATGGCGATTTATACGCATAAGCCCGCGAGCGCCCGGCCTTTCCCACGGCCGGGGTCAGCAGATTCGGTGTGATTCCGAAGCCGACGGTCATAGTCCGGATGAAAGAGAATCGCGACATGCATGCCGCTTCCCGGTTCGGGAGCGCGTGCGCTCGTGCGCCCTGGTTCTGGCAACCCCTGCTAAAAGGCAACCCATGAATCAGCCCTACGCCTCGTTTCAGCAAACCGCTGCCGGCCTCCTTGACCCGCAGCACCCTCCCGCCGCTACCCGTTTCGCGTATATCCATGCCCAGTGGCATGCCGATATCGTCCATCGTGCGCGCGACGCCTTCCTCGCGGAGATGGCAGCGCAAGGCATTCCGCGCGATCGGATCGATGTTCTCGAGGTCCCCGGCGCATTCGAGATTCCCTTGCACGCCAGCAAGCTGGCCGCCACCGGGCGGTATGCCGCGATCGTGGCGAGTGCCTTTGTGGTCGATGGCGGCATCTACCGGCATGAGTTCGTTGCCGATGCCGTCATCAGTGGACTGATGCGGGTGCAGCTGGACACCGAAGTGCCGGTCTTGTCGGCAGTGCTCACGCCGAAGGATTTCCACGAGCACGAGGAGCATCGCCGCTTCTTCAGCGAGCACTTCGTGGTGAAAGGCAAGGAAGCGGCCCAGGCCTGCGTCAAGACCGTTGCCAGCCTTGCCAGGCTGGCAGCTTGATGCGGCAGCAAGCTTGCCCGGTCAGCGCGGCGGCGCCGCACTGACCGGGCAATGACGCTGGCTTGCTTCAGGTCACTGAACTTCCGCTGTGGATCAGCGGCGCGATGCGGGTCGAGCGGGCGGACACCATGACGGGATACGCCGGCTACGCCATGCAGGCGACGAAGGTGGAGGCTTATCTGCCGCCTGCACGGTAGAGCCGGCGCATTCGCGCGCTGCGATCAAATATCTTCTGCATGACGGAAGGTTTTCCCCTTCGTGCTTGCGTCGTGTTGTACTTTTATCAAAGTCATTCAGACGGGTTCCGTCTTGATTGTGCCTTGGGTATCCGGGTTCGGGTCAGTGACATGCGGCTCGCCGAATTGCACGAGATAGGCATCGCCGTAGTCGACGCGTACCTCTCGCGCCGGGTTCTCCGGAGCGAACAGATTGTCCAGTGCAACAAGGGCCGCGATCGCTTCGGT
>NZ_JBFTQG010000054.1:0-75514 GCF_056398885.1 Cupriavidus sp. 01T418 | reverse complement strand
GATCTGCCCCGATCCGTTTCGTGCTTACCCTGTCGCTTGTCTGCAACCGGGGCTTCAAGAGGTTGGAACTGAGGAAGCATCCCAACGTTGGTCTTGCACCTGGTCGCAACGTAGCGGGTTGGGTACCGCTTTGCCTGGTCAACCCGAGCCTGTTCAGTTGCCGCTACAAGCTCCGGCCTTTTTGGGCCGGGGTAGTTGACTTTGATACTTTCTTGCTTTCAGGTTGGAACAATTTCCGCAACCGACTGAGAGGACTCGAGGGCGTTCTATTCCTGCTGCTCCGAGGGCTGCCGGACTGGTCAGTTCCGCAATTGGCGCATCCAATAGGAAGTTGGCAGGTCTCAGCCGTCTCGAAGATCGCGATTCCGCAGTTTTTACAGTACAGCATGGTCTATGGCATCAACACTTGTTCGTCTCTGGATGGATTGAGCTGCTGTCGTGGCGAAATTGAGCCCCAAGCGCTCAGCAGGGCAAATCGCGCGGGTATCCGCTTGGGGAATCGGGATGTAGCGTCAGGCGCACACGTGAGTGCGACACTACCAAGAAGTCACATGAATGGATTTAGTACAAATTCTATTTTCTGGAATTTCATAAAATTCACTTGGCGTCGGGCGCCTGCTCAGCCAGCGCATCCAGCACCGGCCAGGATGCGATTTCGACCTGGCAGCCCTCCAGCGACAGTTCCCAGTTCCGGAGAGGCAAGCTCAAGTTGTTCGGCAGGATCGGCCTGCTGGTGCCTTAGTCGGCGCGCCGGCGCCGGTAGTGGCGCGCAATCCGTGCGACATGAAATTGAAATTCGTGTAGTCGAAACTGGCGTAGCCGCCACACGCGCACTACCCTTAGTCGGGCTGTAAATGCTACAATCTAAGTCTTTGATTTACATGAGCTATTGATCTTCGCGGCGGAATCGCCCACAGAGGCACGGAAAGACGACGGTTCGCGGCGGTACGCGGTAGCACAGCGCACCCCATGCGGCCGGGCCTTAAATCCATGCGCAGATCTCCCCCGCTCGGTTCAAGACGCGTGTCCGTTGGCGCCGGGTTCGCCTACTGCAAGACACGGAAACCATGACGACTACAACCACCGACCAGATCACCCCCGAGATCACCTTCGATAGCTTTGGGCTAGACGCTCGCATCCAGCGCGCGCTGGCCGAGCAGGGCTATACCAAGCCGACACCCATCCAGGAGCAGGCGATCCCCGTGGTC
Source organism: Cupriavidus sp. 01T418 (assembly GCF_056398885.1). Classification (NCBI taxonomy): domain Bacteria; kingdom Pseudomonadati; phylum Pseudomonadota; class Betaproteobacteria; order Burkholderiales; family Burkholderiaceae; genus Cupriavidus; species Cupriavidus sp. 01T418. The sequence continues at coordinate 74,306 of NZ_JBFTQG010000054.1, read as the reverse complement.
TTGCTCGGCAAGGACGTGATGGGCGCCGCCCAGACCGGTACCGGCAAGACCGCCGGCTTCGCGCTGCCGATCATCCAGCGTCTGCTGCCGCTGGCCAGCGCCAGCGCGTCGCCGGCACGCCACCCGGTGCGCGCGCTGATGCTAACCCCCACCCGCGAACTGGCCGACCAGGTCTACGACAACGTGGCCCGCTACGCGCGCTTCACGGACCTGCGCAGCACGGTGGTGTTTGGCGGTGTCGACATGAACCCGCAAACCGACGCCTTGCGCCGCGGCGTGGAAATCCTGGTGGCCACCCCGGGCCGGCTGCTCGATCACGTGCAACAGAAATCGGTGAACCTGTCGCAGGTGCAGATGCTGGTGCTGGACGAGGCCGACCGCATGCTCGACATGGGTTTCCTGCCCGACCTGCAGCGCATCATCAACCTGCTGCCGGCAAAGCGCCAGACCCTGCTGTTCTCGGCCACCTTCTCGAACGAAATCAAGCGGCTTGCCGCCAGCTACCTGCACCAGCCGGTCACCATCGAAGTCGCGCGCAGCAACTCGGCCAACGAGAACGTGCGCCAGACCGTGTTCCAGGTCGAGGATGGCCACAAGCAGGCCGCCGTGGTGCACCTGCTTAAGAAGCGCGCCGCCGAAGGCTTGTCGCGCCAGTGCATCGTCTTCGTCAACAGCAAGATCGGCTGCTCGCGCCTGGCGCGCCACCTGGAGCGCGAAGGCATCAACGCGGCCGCCATCCATGGCGACAAGACCCAGACCGAGCGCATGCAGACGCTCGACGGCTTCAAGCAAGGCAGTATCGATGCGCTGGTCGCCACCGACGTGGCGGCACGCGGCCTCGATATTCCCGACATGCCCTGCGTGATCAACTTCGACCTGCCGTTCAGCGCCGAGGACTACGTCCACCGTATCGGCCGCACTGGCCGTGCCGGCGCCAGCGGCGATGCGCTGTCGATCTACGTGCCGGCCGACGAACGCCTGCTGGTCGATATCGAGAAACTGCTCAAGCGCAACATCCCGCGTACGCCGCTGGAGGGCTTCGATCCCACCGGCGTCGGTGCCCGCGCCGAGGACGGCGACCGCCGCCGTGCCCGCAGCGACGTGCGCCGTCCGCGTGCCAATGGCGAGAGCGAGGAGCCGCGTCCGCGCCGCAACGATCCGGCCAGTTCGCGCAACGCCTTCCGTCCGTCCGATGACTCCTTCTTCTCGCGCCCCTACGAGCCGAGCGGCAGCGCGGTTGCCGCCCAGCCTGAATTCACGGATAGCAATGCCGCCGCCTTCGGCCGTGGCCGTCCGGCACCCAAGCGGCAACTGGCGGCGCTGCTCGGCGGCGTGCCGCGCAAGTCCTGAGTCGGCTGGTACGCATCGTTTTGCCGCGGTAAACAAGAAAAGCGCCCTCGGGCGCTTTTCTTGTTTACTGACAAGGCCTTGGCATTTGCAGAAGCCGGCAGGATGCGCCAAAACCCATCTGCAATCTGCAGTGACCGCCTGCGAAGATTCAACCTTGTCAGCAGTCCGAGCCGCCCTCGGGGGCCTTTCTTGCTTCTGGCTCGCGTAATCGCGTCATCGCTTCGCTACGCGTATTCGCCGGCAAACGCTCCAGCAGCGCGGCCCAGCCGGCGGTGGCATCGCTCAGCCAGCCGTCCACCGATTGCGCGCTGCTCGCTAGCTCCAGGTGCGCCCCGGCCGCGCGCAGCGCCGCCAGCGGATCTAGCTCGTCGACGGCCTGTGCACCGGCCTGTTTGCTGAGTTTCTCCCCGAGCGCATTGGTCACCACCGGCACGTGCAGGTACGACGGCGTGGGCAGCCCCAGCAGATGTTGCAGATGGATCTGGCGCGGCGTGGAGTCGAGCAGGTCGGCGCCGCGCACGATATGCGTGATGCCCTGGTCGCCATCGTCGACCACCACGGCCAGCTGGTAGGCCCACAGGCCGTCGGCGCGGCGCAGCACGAAGTCGCCAAGCTCGCTCGCCAGGTCCTGGCATTGCCGGCCTTGCCAGCGGTCGTCGAAGCAGATCAGCGCGGCGTCGCCGTCCGGCACCCGCACGCGCCAGGCGCGCGGTGGCTTGCCATGCAGGCCATGCCGGCAGGTGCCGGGATAGGCCAGCGTCTGGTGGCGTTCGCGCGCGTGCAATAGCGAGTCCGCGATCTCCTTGCGCGAACAACCGCAGGGATAGATCTGATGCCCCGCTTCCAGCTTGCGCAGCGCCGCGGCATAGCGCTCCTCGCGCCGGCTCTGCCACTGCGGCGGTTCGTCCGGATGCAGGCCGAGGCGGGCCAGGGCGTGCAGGATCTGCTGGTCGGCGCCGCGCACGCAGCGCGGGTAGTCGATGTCTTCGACGCGCACCAGCCAGCTTCCGCGCTGGGCTCGGGCATCGAGCCAGCTGGCCAGCGCGGTGACGAGCGACCCCATATGCAGCGGGCCGCTCGGGGAGGGCGCAAAACGGCCCCGGTAGCCGGGCGCCACGCGGGGAAGGGCGGACATGGCGAAACCCGCGTTAGTCGGGCTGGCCCGGCTGCTGTTGCAGCAGGGCCTGCGCCAGGCGCGGATCTTCCAGCTTGTTGGCCCACCATTGCAGCGCCTTGCCGCGCGTGTTGGTGCGCCAGGCCACCTTGAAGTTGCCGGGCGCGCGCACTTCCAGCGTTTCGCGCGCCTGCAGCACGCCGCTCTCGATAAAGGGCTGCGCCATCGGCGCCGGCAGCCAGCCGCAACCCAGCCCGCGAATCTGCGCCTCGAGCTTGTCGCGCATGGTGGGCACCACCAGCACGTCCTGCCCGGCGAGCACGCCGTGCGTGCGGGCCGGCAGGTTGCGCGAGGTATCGCCCACGGCGACGATGCGGTGCTTGGCGATCTGCAAGGTGGTCAGCGGACCCGCTTCGGTCGCCAGCGGATGATGCGCAGCCACCGCGAAGACAAAGGGCATGGAGCCCAGCGAGCGCACCTGGAAACCCTGTGTGCTGGGCGCATCGTAGGCGCCGCCGATCACCAGGTCGGCACGGCTGCTGACCAGCGCATCCCAGGAGCCGCCCAGCACTTCCTTGGCAAAGCGCAGCCGGGTGGCATTGTTCTCGGCGTAGAAGTCGTCGATGACCGGCAGCAGGGCGCGGAAGTTGATCAGGTCGTCCACCACGATGGTCAGCGTGGCCTCCCAGCCGGTGGCCAGGCGCTTGACGCGTCGCGCCAGGTCGTCGGCGGCGTGCAGCAGGTGGYGGCCTTCGTCCAGCAGGGCGCGTCCGGCGGGGGTGAGTTCGGCGCGATGGCGGCGGCGGTCGAACAGCAGGACGTCCAGGTCCTCCTCCAGCTTGCGCACTACATAGGTGAGCGCCGAAGGCACTTTGCCCATTTCGTGCGCGGCGGCGGCAAAGCTGCCCTTACGCTCGATGGCATCGAGGACTTCCAGGGATTCGAGTGAGAGTGCCATGTTCAGAAATTCTGAATGAATGCTTCTAAGATCGTTCGGCCAAATATACGCCTGCCGTCCTAAACTGCCTAGCATTGAAACGTAGTGCAAGGCCAGGGCTGAGTTTTGACCCAGTTCTCGTGCCGATAAGGCCTGAAGGAGGGCCGTCAAAATGATTGAAATCAGAAAGGCGGGCGAACGCGGTTTTGCGGATCATGGTTGGCTCAAGTCTTACCATACCTTTTCCTTCGCTGACTACTACGATCCCAGGCACGTCCAGTTCGGGCCGTTGCGCGTCATCAATGAAGACCGCGTCGCGCCGGGCATGGGTTTCGGCACCCACGGCCACCGCGACATGGAAATCATCAGCTATGTGCTGGAAGGCGAGCTGGCCCACAAGGACAGCATGGGCAACGGCAGCGTGATTCGCCCTGGCGATGTGCAGCGCATGAGCGCGGGCACGGGCGTGCGGCACTCGGAGTACAACCACGCCGCGCACGAGACCACGCACTTCCTGCAGATCTGGATCCTGCCGGAAAAGACCGATCTCGCGCCTGGCTACGAGGAAAAGCGCTTCGAGCCCGCTGAAAAGCGCGGCCGCCTGCGCCTGGTCGGCAGCCGGGACGGTGCCGAGGGCTCGGTGGTGATCCATCAGGACATGCGCCTGTATGCCGGCTTGTTCGACGGCGATGAGTCCGCCACCCTGGCGCTGGCGCCGAAGCGGCGCGCCTATGTGCATGTGGCGCGCGGCCGCATCACCGTCAATGGCAAGGCGCTGGAAGCAGGCGATGCCGCACAGCTGGAAGGCGCCGAGTCCTTGACCCTGACTGCCGGCGACGGCGCCGAAGTGCTGGTATTTGACCTGCCCTGAAGCGTTGCCGAAGGCGCACCGCAGCCCGCCCGCCATGCCGGCGGGCTGCGGTGCTTTCTCTGACGGGGTTTGCCGTGTGCTATCGTCTCGCTATAGATAAGCGACCGGGCCGGCACACGTGCCGCCTGGCGTGCCCTGGCCTTCGACATTCACTCCAGAGATGACTTTTGTATCCGTCCTCCTCGCGCTGATCGCCGAGCAGTTCCGTGCCCTGGGGCGCAACAATCCGATCTACGACATCGTGCGGGTCCTGGCCGAGCGGGCCGAGCACGCTTTCGACACCGGGCGGYCGCGCGATACCGCGCTGGCCTGGTTCACCGTGGTGCTGCCGCTGACGCTGGCCGTCATGGTGGTGCACTACCTGCTGGCGTCTATCAGCGTGGCGCTTACGCTCGCCTGGAACGTCCTGCTGCTTTACCTGACCCTGGGTTTCCGGCAGTTCAGCCACTTCTTCACCGATATCCATGAGGCGCTCAACCGTGACGACCTGCCGCGCGCCCGCGCGCTGCTGCATGAGTGGACCGGTCTCGAAACCCTGGAAATGCCTGTCACCGAGATCGTGCGGCATACGCTTGAAGCCGCCATCGTAGCGGTGCACCGGCATGTGTTCGGCGTGTTCTTCTGGTTCCTGGTGCCGATCGGCCCGGGCGGCGTCGTTCTGTACCGTATCGCCGAATACCTCGCGCGTCACTGGAACCTGCCTTCCACCGAGCGCAGCCCCGCGCTGGGGCGGTTTGCCGCGCGCGCCTTCTATCTGCTGGACTGGATTCCCTCGCGGCTGACCGCGGTCGGCTTTGCCATCGTCGGTAATTTCGAGGATGCGGTCTATGCCTGGCGCAACCACGCGCGCAAGTGGAACGATGCCGTCAACGGCATCCTGCTCGCCAGCGGCGGCGGCGCGCTTGGCGTGCGGCTGGGCGTGCCGCTGGCCGAGGAAGACTCCACCGTGGTGCTGCGCACCAGCCTGGTCGGCCCGGCCATCGACTATGCGCCGGGCATGGAGGACGACGGCGAGCCCGAGGCCGCCGCGCCCGAATTCGGCATGGAGCCGAACGTGCGTACGCTGCAATCGGCTATCGGCCTGGTGTGGCGTGCCGTGGTGCTGTGGATGCTGCTGCTGGCGATGCTTTCGCTGGCACTCTGGGTCGGCTGAGCCGGCCAGCCACCCCGCCGGCGCCCGTGCTTGCCGCGGGCGTTTTGTCTAGTTGGCTCGCTAGTTGGCTCGCTAAGGCTGCCGCGGCGCCCCGCATTGCCAGCAAGAATTGAACTGCGCCTCGTGCCACTCCCCACACGACAGGCATTGCCACCGTGGTCCCGGCTCCGGATTGGCCGCCGCGCGCAAGACCGCCCAGGCCTGGCTTTCCATCTCGTCGTCGATCAGCCAGACCTGGGGGGCGCTTTCGCGAAATGGGATGTCGCCCATCGCGCCAGCCAGCCAGGTATTGCGCATTTCGGCACGGATGCCGGCGGCCTCCAGCAGGTTCCGGCAGTGCGCGGCGTAGACGAGGGAAGGGGTCGAGAGCAGTAGTTTCATCAGGGTCAGGCATGCCGTGGTGGGCATGCCCGATCACCTTACCACGGCTTTTGCTGGCGGGATTCGTGCAGCAGCTGCGTGTAGAGCTGGTGGCGCCTCGTCGAGATCTCGCCCGACTTCATCGATTCCAGCACGCCGCAGCCGGGCTCGTTGATGTGATGGCAATTGTAGAAGCGGCAATCGCTCAGGCGCGGGCGGAATTCGGGGAAGGCGCGCTCGAGCATGCCTTCGCTCAGGTGGTGCAGGCCGAATTCCTGGAAGCCCGGCGAATCGATCAGGCAGCCGCGCTGGCGGGCATGCGGGTCATCGCTGCCACCAGCGGCGGTTTCGTCGCCATCCACGCTGGCAGGCAGGTGGTAGAGACGGGTAAAGGTGGTGGTGTGCTTGCCCGAATCCAGCTTGGCCGAGATCTCCCGCGTCTGCGCTTCCACGCCGGGGATCAGCAGGTTCAGCAGCGACGACTTGCCCATGCCCGACTGCCCGATCAGGATGCTGGCGCGGTGCGCCAACTGCGGGCGCAGTTGCGCCAGCGTATCTTCCGGCGATCCGTGCACCGACAGGAACAACGTTTCGTAGCCCAGGTCCCGGTACAGCGCCAGCCGGCCGCGGGCTTCTTCCAGCCGCGCGGTCAGGTCGATCTTGTTGAGGATGATCAGCGGCCGGATGCCCAGGGCCTCGGCCGACACCAGCGCGCGTCCGAGCAGGTCTTCCGAGAAGCCCGGTTCGGTCGCCAGCACGATCACCACCTGGTCGATGTTGGCGGCCAGCAACTTGGACTTGAACTGGTCCGAGCGGTGCAGCAGGTTCTTGCGCGGCTTGAAGCCCGTGATCACGCACTGGTCGGAGGCGGCGCGCTCGATGGTGACGCGGTCGCCCACCGCGCACTCGCTGCGCTTGCCGCGGGGAAATCCGTGCAGGCGGCTGCCGTCGTCCAGTTCGATCACATAGTGGCGGCCATGCGCGGCGACGATCAGCGCTTCCTCGGCGGCGGCGCCATTGGCATTGGCTTTGGCAGCGCTTGCGGCGCGCTGCGGGCCTCCCCGGCCGGCGCGGCTCATGCCTGCGCCAGCAGGCGGTCGATCCGCTGCGCCGCTGGTGGGTGCGAGTAGTAGAAGGCGCTGTAGATCGGGTCGGGCGTCAAGGTGGAAGCATTGTCCTTGTAGAGTTTGACCAGGGCCGAGACCAGGTGGCCGGCATCGGTCTGGCCGGCGGCAAAGGCATCCGCCTCGAATTCATGGCGGCGCGAAGTCTGGCTGGCCAGCGGCCCCAGCAGGAAGGTGAACACCGGGAGCGTCAGGAAGAACAGCACGAGGGCGAGGGCATGGTTGGCGGTGCCCAGGTTGGGCAGCACGCCCAGGCCCGTGTAGAACCAGGTACGGCTGGCCAGCCAGCCCAGCACGGCCAGGAAGGCCAGGCTCAGCGCAAAGCTCACCAGCATGCCCTTGAGGATATGGCGGCGCTTGAAGTGGCCAAGCTCATGCGCCAGCACCGCCTCGATCTCGTCGTCGGCCAGGCGCTCCATCAGGGTGTCGAAGAAGACGATGCGCTTGGCGGCGCCGAAGCCGGTGAAGTAGGCATTGCCGTGCGCGCTGCGCTTGCTGCCGTCCATCACGAACAGGCCACGGCTGCGAAAGCCGCATTTCTCCAGCAGGCGCGTGATGCGGGCTTCCAGCGTGGCATTGTCGAGCGGCTCGAAGCGGTTGAACAGCGGCATGATCACCGACGGGGCGATCATCTGCACAAAGATCGTGAAGGCGATCCAGGTCAGCCACGTCCACACCCACCAGTATTGACCCATATGTTCCATGAGCCACAAGACGGCCAGCAGCAGCGGCAGGCCCAGCGCGCAGCCGACCGCGGTCATCTTGAGCAGATCGGCCAGGTAGAGCTTCCAGCTCATGCGGTTGAAGCCGAAGCGCTGCTCGATGCCGAACTGGCCATAGAGCGAGAAGGGCAGGTCGACCAGGCCGCCGATCACGGCCACGCTGGCGATCAGCGCCACGCTGTAGGCATATCCCGGGCCGAACGTGTCGAGCCAGAACTGGTTGATCCACTGCAGCCCGCCCAGCATGGTCAGGACGATCAGCAGCGCAGCACCGGCCAGCACTTCGAGCATCGACAGCCGGGTGCGGGCGATGGTGTAGTCGGCCGCCTTCTGGTGCGAGGACAGCGTGATGCTGTCGGCAAAGCGGCCGGGCACCGCATGACGGTGTTGCGCCACATGGCGCACCTGGCGGGCCGCCAGCCAGAGCTTGGTCAGCACCATCAACATCAGGGCAGCTAGGAACAGAAACGTGAACATCGGGCAGAGCCTTGTCGTGTAAAGCCGTCGCGTACGCGGGTGCGGCAGCGGATATGCGAGAATTATAAGTTGTTCGCGCCGGCTGCCCCTGTTTGTCATCCGTGGAATCCGGGAACCGGGCGCGCCTCCTTCTTTGCCTCTCCTTGGATTGCAGTCCAGATGACCAGCCAAAATACTCACGTCCCCAGCGGCGCCAAATCCGTCAAGAGCGAAAACAACCTGATCTGGCTGGACATGGAGATGACCGGCCTGATGCCGGACACGGACCGCATCATCGAGATCGCGATCGTGGTGACCGATTCCGAGCTCAATATCCTGGCCGAAGGCCCGGTGCTGGTGATCCACCAGGAAGACGCCGTACTCGACGGCATGGACAACTGGAACAAGGGCACCCACGGCCGCTCGGGCCTGATCGACAAGGTCAAGGCCTCGACCCTGACCGAAGACCAGGCCGAGGCCGAACTGCTGGCTTTCCTCAAGCGCTGGGCGCCGGCCGGCAAGTCGCCCATGTGCGGCAACTCGATCTGCCAGGACCGCCGCTTCATGGCGCGCTACATGCCCAAGCTGGAGGCGTTCTTCCACTATCGCAACCTCGACGTGTCGACGCTGAAGGAACTGTGCAAGCGCTGGGAGCCGGCGATCCACAAGGGTTTCGTCAAGCGCCAGCTGCACACCGCGCTGGCCGATATCCTGGAGTCGGTGGAGGAACTGCGTTACTACCGTACCCACTTTATCCGCCATTCCGCACCGGCGGCGGCTGCGCCGGCCAATACCCCGGCCACCCCGGCCACCCCGGCCGCCTGATCCGCACCCGCCAAACCCATTGCCAAGGCGCCCCGCGGGGCGCCTTGTTCCAACTGCCGCCCTCCCATGCTCGCGCGCATCGTTTCGATTATCACGCCGGTCATCCTGATCATCCTGGTGGGCTGGCTGTACGGGCGCCGGGCGCATCCGGACATGTCCGGGATCAACCGCGCCACGCTCGATGTGATCGCGCCGCTGCTGGTGGTGTCGGCCTTTGTCAGCAAGGAGTTCGTGCTGGCCGACCAGCTTGTGCTGCTGGCTTGCGCGGTGGCCGTGGTGCTGGGCTCGGGGATGCTGGGGTGGCTGGCCGCACGGGCGATGCGCGTGGATCCGCGCACCTTCGTGCCGCCGATGATGTTCAACAATTGCGGCAACATGGGCTTGCCGCTATCGGTGTTCGCCTTCGGGCCGGTCGGCCTGGCGCCAGCGGTGGCGCTGTTCGCCGCCTCGAACCTGATGCACTTCACCATCGGCATGAAGATCGTCAACCGGCATGCATCGGCCACGCAGATCGTGCGCAATCCGATGGTGCTGGCGACCGTGGCGGGCGTGGGCCTGTCGCTGGCGCGGCCCTGGTTCACGCTGCCTGAGCCGGTGTTCCAGTCGATCAAGCTGCTGGGCGATGCCACCGTGCCCTTGATGCTGTTCGCACTGGGTGTGCGCATGAAGGACGTGAGCCTGCGCAACTGGGGCATGGGCGCGATCGGCGCCGCCGTGTGTCCGCTGACCGGCATCGCCTGCGCGCTGGTGCTGGCGCAACTGGTGCCGCTGACCCAGCTCCAGCGCGGCCTGCTGTTTGTGTTCGCGGCGCTGCCGCCGGCCGTGCTCAACTTCCTTGTGGCCGATCATTTCCGGCAGGAGCCGGACCAGGTGGCTTCCATCGTCCTGCTGGGCAACGTGGGCGCGGTGGTGTTCGTGCCGCTGGGACTGTATCTGGGGCTGCGCTGAGACAGCCCCGCCGGCGACTCAGGGCGCCGGTTTGGCGCGGACCGCATGCTTCGGGCGCCACACCTTGGCCACGGCCTCATCGGTCTCGATATAAGGGCCACCGATCAGGTCGACACAGTAGGGCACAGCGGCAAAGATGCCTTGCACGATGGCCTTGCCATCCTCGCCGCGCAGGCCTTCGAGCGTTTCGTGGATGGCACGCGGCTGGCCCGGCAGGTTGATGATCAGGGCGGCGCGGCTGGCGGTTTCACGAATCACCGCCACCTGCCGCGACAGGATGGCCGTGGGCACGAAGTGCAGGCTCACCTGGCGCATCTGCTCGCCGAAGCCCGGCATCTCCTTGGTACCCACCGCCAGCGTGGCCTCGGGCGTGACATCGCGCCGCGCCGGGCCGGTGCCGCCGGTGGTCAACACCAGGTCGCAGCCGGCCACGTCGACCAGTTCGATCAGCGTGCGCGAGATGACTGCCTGCTCGTCGGGGATCAGGCGCTCCACGCCCTGCCAGGGCGAGGTCAGGGCGCGGCCGAACCACTCGCGCAGCGCCGGAATCCCTTCGTCCTGGTAGGTGCCGGCCGAGGCGCGGTCGGAAATCGAGACAAAACCGACCAGCAGTTCGTCAGGGTGGTTGCGGGCAATGGGGTGGACCATGGCGGGAGTCGTGGTTTGCGTCATCTTGTCCCCGATCGGTTTGGCTTGCTGGTTAGGCTTCGGCGTCCGGCCCGGCGTGCGGCTCGTCGGCCGCAGCCGCCGCATTCTTGCTCTCCAGCGCATTCTTGATGGCCTGGAACAGCTCGCGGAAATAGCGCGGCGGCTTGCCCGTCTCGTGCTCCTTGCGGGCATTGCGGATGATATTGCGCAGCGCCTGGACGTCGCTGGCCGGGTGCTCGGCCAGGAACTTGGTCAGGGCGGCGTCGTCCGCCAGCAGCAGTTCGCGCCAGCGTTCGACCAGGTGCAGCTTGGCCGTCTCGGCCTTGCTGGCGCCCCTGAAGCCTTCCAGCACGCGCTGGATGGCATCCACTTCGGCTTCATCCAGCTTGCGCATGACCTTGCCCACGAACTGCATCTGGCGGCGCTTGCCTTCGTGGTTGGTGATGCGCCGCGCGTCGCGGATGGCGTCGGCGAGCGCTTCGGGCATGGGTACGCGCGCCAGCCGGTCCTTGGGCAGCGCTTCGAGTTCAACGCCCAGGTCCTGCAGGGCGAGCATATCGCGTTTTTTCTGGGACTTGCTCTTGGGCAGGTCGTCGTCTTCGGCGGGTTCGGGGGCGAACTGGCCGGGGAAGCCGGAGGCGTTCCGGGGGGAGGTGCGGGAGTTTCGCGTCATGCTTGGCATTTTATCTTGCTATGATTCCTGTTTGGACTTTTGATGACCGCGCCCACAATGGATCAATCCGCAGAGCAGACCACCCATTTCACTTATACCCAGGCCCAGCTCAGCGAGATGGCCGCAGATGTGTTGCGGGTGGCACGCGAGCTGGGGGCCACCGACGCGGCAACCGAGATCTCCGAGGGCAGCGGCCTGTCGGTATCGGTGCGCAAGGGCCAGGTGGAAACCATCGAGCAGAACCGCGACAAGGTGATGGGCGTCACGGTCATGATCGGCAAGCGGCGCGGCAACGCCAGCACTTCGGATTTCTCGCCCGCGGCGCTGCGGGCCACGGCGGAGGCCGCGTACAACATTGCCCGCTTCACCGCGGAGGACGATTGCGCCGGGCTGGCCGAAGAGGAATTGCTCGAACGCAACCCGCAGGATCTCGATCTGTTCCACCCATGGAATATCGACGCCGAGCAGGCCATCGACATCGCGCGCCGCGCCGAAGCCGCCGCCTTCGCGGTTTCGCCGCGCATTCGCAACAGCGACGGCGCCAGCGTGTCGGCCCAGCATTCGCAGTTCGTGCTGGCCACCTCGCGCGGCTTCTCGGGCGGCTACCCGTATTCGCGCCACTTTATTTCGTGCGCGCCGATCGCCGGCACCGGCAGCGGCATGCAGCGCGACGACTGGTACTCATCCAAGCGCGCGCCCGAGGCACTGGCCGCGCCCGAGGCCATCGGCCGCTATGCCGCCGAACGCTCGCTGGCCCGCCTGAATTCGCGCAAGCTGTCAACGCGCCGTTGCCAGGTGCTGTTTGAGGCGCCTTTGGCGGCAGGCTTGCTCGGTGCCTTCGTTCAGGCGGTCTCCGGCGGCGCACTGTATCGCAAGTCGACGTTCCTGTACAACACGCTTGGCAAGGCGGTATTCGCGCCGCACATCGAGATCCGCGAGCAGCCGCACCTGCCGGGCGCCATGGGCAGCGCGCCGTTCGACGAAGAAGGCGTGAAGACCCATGCGCGCGAGGTGGTGCGCGGCGGCGTGGTGGAAGGTTATTTCCTCTCCACCTACTCCGCGCGCAAGCTGGGCATGAAGACCACCGGCAATGCCGGCGGCTCGCATAACCTGACGCTGTCCAGCAAGCAGACCACGCCCGACGACGACTTTGCCGGCATGCTGCGCAAGATGGGCACCGGCCTGCTGGTGACGGAACTGATGGGGCAAGGCGTGAACTACGTGACGGGCGATTACTCGCGCGGCGCCTCGGGCTACTGGGTGGAGAACGGCGTGATCCAGTTCCCGGTGGAAGAGATCACCATTGCCGGCAACATGGTGGAGATGTTCCGCCAGATCGTGGCGATCGGCTCCGATTCGCTGGTGCGCGGCACCAAGGAAACCGGCTCGATCCTGATCGAGCAGATGACGATCGCAGGTAACTGAAGCGACGGCGGCGGCCGGGTCTCCCGGGCCGCCGCGCGTTGGCACCAGGCCTGTCTATTCCTCGCCCGACGGCGGGCGTTCATAGGTAACGAAGGCGAAGTCGAAGCCATTCGCTTCCGAATGATGCGGCTCGCGCTTGATCGCTACCCACCGCCGCGCATCGATCGGGGGAAACTCCGCGTCGCCTTCCACATCCGCATCGATTTCGGTCACCACCAGCCGGTCCGCGCTGGGCAGCGCCTCGGCATACAGTTGCGCGCCGCCGATCAGGAAGATCTGCTCCACGCCCACGCATAGCCGCTGCGCCTCTTCCAGCGAGTTCGCCACCTCGCACCCTTCGATGCGCAGGTCGCGATTTCGGCTCACCACGATATTGCGCCGGCCCGGCAGCGGCCGGCCGATCGACTCCCAGGTCTTGCGGCCCATCACGATGGGCGCGCCCATGGTGGTGCGCTTGAAGTGCGCCAGGTCCTCGGGCAGGCGCCAGGGCAGGGTGTTGTCGCGGCCGATCACGCCGTTGCGGGCCTTCGCCACGATCAGGGTCAGCAGCGTCATACGGCCACCGGTGCCTTGATGGCCGGATGCGATTCGTAGCCCACCAGTTCAAAGTCTTCGTACTTGTAGTCGAAGATGCTGTCCGGCTTGCGCAGGATCTTCAGTTGCGGCAGCGCCATCGGCTCGCGCGCCAGCTGGGTCGCCACCTGCTCGGCGTGGTTGCTGTAGATATGGCAGTCGCCGCCGGTCCAGATGAAATCGCCCACTTCCAGGCCGCTCTGCTGCGCGATCATGTGCGTCAGCAGTGCGTAGCTTGCGATATTGAACGGCACGCCCAGGAAGATATCGGCGCTGCGCTGGTAGAGCTGGCAGGACAGGCGGCCCTCGGCCACGTAGAACTGGAAGAAGGCGTGGCAGGGCGGCAGCTTCATCTGCGGGATCTCGCCCACGTTCCAGGCTGAGACGATCAGCCGGCGGGAGTCCGGGTTGCCGCGGATCTGCGCCATCAGTTCGCTGATCTGGTCGATATGCCGGCCGTCCGGGGTCGGCCAGGCGCGCCACTGCGAGCCGTAGACCGGGCCCAGTTCACCGTTTTCGTCGGCCCACTCGTCCCAGATGCTGACGCCGTTGTCCTTCAGGTACTTGATATTGGTCGAGCCCTGCAGGAACCATAGCAGTTCGTGAATGATCGACTTCATGTGCAGCTTCTTGGTGGTCACCACCGGGAAGCCTTCGCGCAGGTCGAAGCGCATCTGGTAGCCGAACACCGAGCGCGTGCCGGTGCCGGTGCGGTCGGCCTTTTCGGTGCCATGCTCTTGCACATGGCGCATGAAGTCGAGGTACTGTTTCATCGGCGCGGGCTTAGGGAAAGTGACGCGACAGCGGTGTGCGCGTATATGGGCAATCTGCCCAGGGATCAGCAAATTGCCAAAGGTCTGGCATTTTATCGCAAAGCAAAACGGGCCGCCTCGCCGGCGGCCCGTCGCTGTCGCCCAGCACCGTTCAGGCGCTGGTGCCGTTCCGCGTTACTGCGCGGCCGTCGTCGGCGCCCGGCGCTTCTGCACCAGGTAGCCACCGCCCAGCACACCGCCGATGACCAGCACGAACAGGCCGTAGTAAGCCGGGGCGCTGGTGTCGAAGAACGCCTTCACCAGCGGCTCGCTGACGATCATCTTGACCGCGGTAAAGGCCAGCACGCCGGCGCCCGCGAAGATGATCGAGGGGAAGCGCGACATCAGCTTGAGCACCAGGCTCGAGCCCCACACCACGATGGGGATGCTGATCAGCAGGCCCAGCACCACCAGCAGGAAACTGCCATGCGCCGCGCCGGCGACTGCCAGCACGTTGTCCACGCCCATCACCGCGTCGGCGATGATGATGGTCTTCATCGCGCCCGCCAGGGTGGTTGCGCCCGCGCCATGTTCGTCGCTATTGCCGTCGTCGGACAGCAGCTTGTAGGCGATCCACACCAGGGCCACGCCACCGATCAGCAGCAGGCCGGGAACCTTGAGCAGCCAGACCACGCCGACCGTCATGGCCGAACGGACCACGACCGCGCCGACGGTACCCCAGACGATGGCCTTCTTCTGCAGGTGGGGCGGCAGATTGCGCGCGGCAAGCGCGATCACGATCGCATTGTCGCCGGCAAGTACCAGGTCAATGACGACGATGGACAGCAGCGCCGTCAGGAACTGCATCGTGAACAGATCGGTTAGCCATTCCATAAAATCTCCTCGAAACAACGAAAGCAAAAAGCCGTGGGCAAGCACCGGGTTTGCCTGGAGACATGTTGTTTGGGAGCTGTGGGGCGCCTTTGCAAACCATGAAGCCAGGTTGCAAAGGTCTTGCTCGACCGCTGAATGATGCTTTGCGCGGCCAGCACAACCGGGGACTGTTGGTGAAAAATCCCGGAATGACGATTGTGCTAAGGGCTGGGCCCCGGAGCTACTCCCCTTTGAGGGACGATCCGCCCGGGACAAGCCCGATGCAGAACGCTGAGGCGGATTATAAACGAAGCGGTAAATTTTGTGCTGGTCCCGGGCAGGTGCAAAGTGCGCTGTCTGATTTGCATGGCTTCGATGGGTGATGCGTTTTGCACTTTTCTTGTTTTCCGGGCTACGATGGGCCGATTTGCGGAACCGGCAGCGGCTTGTGCGTCTCCTTAGTGAAGGATGCGGCTCCCGGCGCCGATTGTGCACTGCGGTAAGCACACTCCGCGCTCGCCAGCTATCCTGAGAAGACTGGCTCTTGGCTGATGCGTCCCAGACGTCACCGGAGACGCATCCCTTGCCAGCCCCGCGCATGCATGAGGTGCGGGCACCTGGGGGTTTTATGCATTGCCCATCGACCATCAAGGAAACGTCATGCCGGTTGTCCCGACCCCGCTGAACCCACGCCACAACCATTCCCAATCCAATCGCAACGCCGCTTCAACCTTGCAATCCAACGGCAGTCAGGCCAGCACTGTCGTCATCGCCAATGGACATGCGCTGCAGAATCCGCTGCCGCGGCTGGATTTCATCCAGCAGTACCACGAGGACAGCGGTGCCCTGCGCGGCGAGATTACGCGCGGCCTGCTGGCCCACGCTGCCAGCATCAGCCCCAAGTTCTTCTATGACGTACTCGGCTCGCGCCTGTTCGAGGCGATCACCGACCTGCCTGAGTACTATCCCACGCGAACCGAGGCCGCGGTCTTCTCCGCGTTTGCGCCCGCCATGGCCGCCCGTGCCGGCAGCGGTTGCGTGCTGATCGACCTGGGCGCGGGCAACTGCCAGAAGGCGGCGCGGCTGTTCGGCAGCCTGCAGCCGGCGCAATACGTAGCACTCGATATTTCGGTGGAGTTCCTGCGCAGCACGCTGTTTTGCCTGCAGCAGCAGCATCCGCAGATCCCCATGCTCGGCCTCGGTGCCGATCTGTGCGTGCCGCTCGATCTGCCGCCGGAAGTCAGGCGCGGGCACCGGTTGTTTTTCTATCCCGGGTCCAGTATCGGTAATTTCGCGCCGCTCCAGGCGCAAGCCTTGCTGCAGCGTTTGCGGGCGACCGCGGACACGGGCGACGGTGTGCTGATCGGCGTGGACCTGCTCAAGGACACGCAGGCACTGGTGGCGGCCTACGATGACCCGCTGGGCGTTACCGCGGCCTTCAACCGCAATGTGCTGCGCAATTTGAATCGGATCGTCGGCAGCGATTTCCAGCTGGAGGACTGGTGCCATGCGGCCAGCTTCGACCCCGTTGGTTCGCGCATCCAGATGCATCTGCGGGCCGAGCGGGATGTCACCGTGCGCTGGCCGGAAGGCAGCCGCGCGTTTCGCGCGGGCGAGCGGATCCACACCGAGGATTCCTACAAATACCGGCCTGACGACTTTGCCGCCTTGCTGGAATCCGCGGGCTTCGACGATCCGGTCTGGTGGACCGATCCGCGCGGCTGGTTTGCGGTGTTCCACGCAAGGGCCTGAGCACGCCGGCGGGCGTGCGTGAGGCCGGTGTCATAATGGCCGCATCTCTCCGGCCGGGATACGGCGCAGGATGCATGCCGCCCGCGGGGCAAACCAACCGTGGGCGATTCCATTCACCGTCAGGGCTCCAGATGAGCGGCTTTTCCATGCTTCCCGACCTGCATTTCAATGGTGGCAAGACCCTCTGGGCGGACGCCCGGAGGTTACCGCGCGAAGGCCTGGCCCAGGCGCTGGTGGAGGCGCGCAACCGTACCCTGGCCTGGCTCGCCGCTTTCGGCCAGACCCGGCGCGGCTGGGAGGTGCCACGGCAGGAGTTTGCGGACCCGCCGCTCTGGACGCTGGGCCATGTCGCCTGGCATGCCGAGTGGTGGTGCCTGCGCGAGGTGCATACGGTGGAGCGCGACGGCTTGCCGCTGCAGGTCGCCGGCCTGCCTGCGCTGCTGGCCGGCGCGGACGAATGGTTCGATCCCGCGCGCATCGACCCCGATGCCCGCTGGGAAGCCGCGCTGCCCGACGTGACGGTGGTCAAGCGCTACGCCGCCGACGTGCTCGAAGCCGCCTTGCGCCGCCTGGGGGCGCAGCCGGACGATGGCGATGCCACGCTCTACGCCTGGCGCCGCGCCCTGTTTCACGAGGACCGCCAGGGCGAGAACGTGGCAGCGCTGCTGCAGGCAGTGGACATGGCACCGGTGGGGCCGGCCGTGGTCTTGCCGTCGGTATCGGTGCCGCACGGCGGCACCTTGCAGTTTCCCGGCGGGCGTTTTGTCCAGGGCTGGAGCGAGCCGGACGGCTTTGCGTTGCCCGATGAACTGCCGCCGCAGCCCACCTATGTGCCAGCCTTCGAGATGGACGCCGCGCCGGTCAGCAATGCGCAGTTCCTCGACTTCGTCGAGGACGGCGGCTACGAGCGCGCGTCGTGGTGGACGGCGGCGGGGCGGCAGTGGCTGATGATGCAGGACCGCTCCGCGCCGCGTTACTGGGCTCGCCACCCGGAGTCCCGAGCGTGGATGGCGTCGCGTTTCGGCAGCCTGCGCACCTTGAATCCGGACGAGGCGGTGCGCCATGTCAGCTTGTTCGAGGCGCAGGCCTGGTGCGCATGGGCTGGCCGGCGCCTGCCGATGGAAGCGGAATGGGAACTGGCGGCGGTCCAGGCGCGCGGCGGCTTGCGCTGGGGCATGGTCCGCGAGTGGACGGCAACGCCCTACGAGCCCTATGCCGGCTATTCCGCCGGCCCGTCCGATGCGGCGTTTCTGGACAGCTTCGCCACGCACCAGGTGGTGCGCGGCGTCTCGTTTGCCAGCGCGGCGCGTCAGCGCCATGCGCGCGCGCGGCTGGCGCTGCTTCCGGAGAACGATTTCGCGTTCGTCGGTTTCCGCAGCTGTTCCCTATAGCGGGCCCGGCAAGGGCCGCGGCTGACGCGCCGCCAAATGAAAAAAGCACCCGAAGGTGCTTTTTTCATTTGGCGTGATGGATCGCCGCGTCGGCGGCAAATCCATTCAGTCGGGCGAATTAACGCTCGAAACGCGAGCGGCCGCCGGTGTTGCCGTTGCCACTGCGTTGGCCGCCGAAGCCGCCGCGGTTGCCGTCGCCGAAGCTGCGGGGCGCGCCGTCACGGTTGCCGTCGCGGTTGCCGAAGCTGCGGCCTTCGCCGCCGCGGTAGCCACCGTTGCCGCCATTGCCGGCCGCGCCGCCGCCGAAGCCGCTGCGATTGCCGTCGCCGAAGCTGCGGGGAGCCGCGCCGTCGCGATTGCCGAAGCCGCGGTTGTCGCCGCCACGATAGCCGCCGCCTTCGTTGCCGAAGCTGCGCTGGCCGCCGGCCGCGCCCTGGCCGCCCTGGCCGCGATAGCCGGTGCTGTTGCCATTGGCGTTGCCGAGGCCGCCGCGGTCACCGAAACCACGATTGCCGTCGCGATCGCCGAACGGGCGGTCGCCCGTGGGACGAGCGGCGCCGTCACGGCTGCCGAAGCCGCGGCTTTCGCCGCCGCCGAACTTGCGGTCACCAAAGGTGCGGTTGTCACCGCCGCGATAGCCGCCGYCGCTACCGTTGCCGTTGCCACGGTAACCACCGCGGTCGCCGCCCGGCTTGCCGCCGAAGCCGGTGCGCGGCTTGGGCGAGCGGCGCGGTTCCAGGCCTTCGATCACCGAAGCGTCGACGCGGTTGTTGGTGAAGCGCTCGATGCGCTTCCACTGGAACATGTCGCCGTGGTTCACCAGGTTGATGGCGACGCCCGAGCGGCCCGCGCGGCCGGTACGGCCGATACGGTGCACATAGTCTTCGGCTTGCTTGGGCAGGTCGAAGTTGACCACGTGGGTGATGTCCGGCACGTCGATACCGCGTGCTGCCACGTCGGTTGCCACCAGGATGCGCAGGTTGCCGCGGCGCAGCGAGGTCAGGGTGCGGTTACGCGCGCCCTGGGTCATGTCGCCGTGCAGCGCGCCGGCTGCGAAGCCGGTGTCGGACAGGCGCTCGGCCAGCGAGTCGGCATCGCGCTTGGTCGCGGTGAAGACGATGGCTTGCTTGAGCGTGGCATCGCGCAGCAGGTGGTCCAGCAGCTTTTCCTTGTGCGACATGTCGTCGGTGAAGTGCAGGCGCTGTTCGATATTGCTCTGGTCGGCGCGGGTCGCGGCGATCTCGATGCGTTGCGGGTCGCGCAGCTGGCGCGAAGCCAGTTGAGCGATGCGGCCGTCCAGCGTAGCCGAGAACATCAGCGTCTGGCGGGTGGCCGGGGTCGCGGCAACGATGGCGTCGATATCGTCGGCGAAGCCCATGTCGAGCATGCGGTCGGCTTCGTCGAATACCAGCATGTCCAGTTGGGACAGGTCGATACGGCCGGCTTCGACGTGGTCGAGCAGGCGGCCCGGCGTGGCGACCAGGATGTCAGGCATCTTGGACAGTGCGGCGAGCTGCTTCGGGTAGGGCATGCCGCCCAGGATGCTGGCGCACACGATGCGGCGCAGATGGCGGCCGTACTTGGCGGTGGCTTCGGTAACCTGCAGAGCCAGCTCGCGCGTGGGGGTCAGCACCAGCAACGCGGGTTGCGCCGGCGACGGACGGGGGCGCTTGCCCTTCATGCGCTTGACCGGATCGTCCGAACGCGGGCGATTCGGCGAAGCCTTTTCGCTGATGCGCTGGATGGCCGGCAGGATAAATGCGCCGGTCTTGCCCGAGCCGGTCTGGCTCGAAACCAGCAGGTCGCGGCCAGCCAGGAAGGCGGGGATCGCCTGGGCCTGCACCGGGGTCGGCGTGGTGTAGTTCAGTTCAACCAGGGCGCGCAGGATGGCTTCTTCGAGGCCAAGCTTGGCAAAGYCGTTGTCGGCATTGACGGTAGCGGCGGCGGCAGGCGCAACGGCTTCCGGGATGAGGATGGCGTCGAGCTTGTCGAGCGGGCTCGGTTCCTGGATAGCGGGCGTGGCGATGGCGGCGGCTTCGGTCGATGCGTCGGCGGCGGAGGCAAAAGCTTGCTCCGCACGAATGTCGTGCTGGGTCATGTCGTAGTTTTCTTTATGTGCATGGCACCCCATGCCGATCTAGCGGACAGGGGTGGGCGCAGTGCAAAGTCTTAAAAAGGCTTCGGCGCCAATCGGTGAGGCCGTTACGACAGACACAGCTGACAGTACGGCGGCAGGCAGGGCGACACCGGGCACAAGGCCGGGCGCGCGGTCCCTGGCAGGCAAACAGCTCGATAGAGCCATTCAACAGGATCGGAGACGAGGCGACGTCGGTGAGAAATGCGTTCTGTCGGGTATCACCACTTGGCCTTGATTCAGCTTAAGGCAGGCCAGCCGGCGGGACCGGGGAGCAGAGCTTGAGAGCGGGGGCGGTATCGCCTGCCGGAAGATACCGGTAGACGTGTTGCACAACTCACAGTGCGAACTCACGGCGCGAATTATAGCAGAAACAAAAGTAAGTCTGTTGCACTGCGATAGAAATTACTTTTGGGAGTCGAAATGTGGCGCTGCGGGCCTGATGCGGCGCTTTTCGTCGGGATTTGCCGATGCTGCATTCCGTATTCATTCCGTATTGCATCCCCAGGCGGCCTGCCTATACTGAATTCGTCGGGCGCATCGTTGTCCGGCAAGGTGGCGGACCCTGGAACAACCGCTGACCTTCCTCGGCGCTTTGCTTTAAGTGCTGCTAGCCGTTGATATCGCGGCAGTCGGTGTCATTGCCAGCTTTCCTTGGCTCTCCGGGTAGTCTGGAGGGACGTCCGCGTCATGGGCGGAATCATGGGAAACCGGCATGCGCGACTGTTGCCGCGATAGCGCCGGCGTCGACCTGGATGGTCCGGACCGTCCGCAACCAGCCCGCCAGTTTCCTGGCGGGCTTTTTCGTTGTGCTCCTGGGCGTAACGTGCTGCAAGCACAACTCCTCGCCGTGGCTCCGCCGCGCGGGTAATCCATTGATACCTTTGCTGACAGACTGAAGTCCCGCATCAAGCTATTCTCGTGCCTGAAACTGCAAAACGGGTTAGCGAAATGAAAAAGGTTTTTTTGTACGCAGGGGCTGTCGCTGGTTTGATGGGCACACTAGGCATGGCGCCTGCGGCGCATGCCGAGGTATCGGTCAATGTGTCGATTGGCGTGCCGCCGCCGGTCCCAGTCTATGAAACTGTCCCGGTGGCACGCCCTGGCTACATCTGGGCGCCCGGATATTGGGACTGGGATGATCGCGGCCACAAGCACAAATGGAAGCAGGGCAGGTGGGAGCGCGAGCGCGCGGGCTATGCCTACGAGGCGCCACGCTGGGTGCAGGCACGCAACGGCTGGGTGCTGGTGCCCGAGCGCTGGGACAGCCGGCCGGGCAAGAAGGACAAGGGCTACCACTGCCCGCCGGGACACGCCAAGAAAGGCGAGTGCTGAAGACAGCGGGGGCAGGCGCGCAGGTTAGCGGAGAGTGAGCAAGGCTGGCGGCGGCACGCTCGCGCGCCTTGGCCGGTGAGGTTTTTGATATACTCCGGTCCTGCTCCCGGATCCGCGCCGCCAAGGCGCGTCAGCAGGTCCGCGGGGCCGGTCCTCTCGCCGTAGTTCAATGGATAGAACACGCGCCTCCTAAGCGTGAAATGCAGGTTCGATTCCTGCCGGCGGGACCATCATATGGTTCGCAGAAGTTCTCTGAAGCTCCAATCTCAAGTAAATCAATCCCTGCCGGGCTTTTGGCGTTTTCGCATGCCTGGACGTATTCCCATGCCCAATCGACGCCCTTGTCGCCGCTACCCAGGCCCGAGTACATGCCGAAGGCGGTGTATTCGCGACGGATCATGCGAACACTTCACTTTTGCTGAAACCATTGCTTACAGCCGGCATGCAAGGCAGTGCGTATTCTGGAAGAAGGCAGAAGTTGATAAGGAGAGACTTATGAAACCCGTTCTTGTGCTGCTTGCCGCTTCCGTTGCACTGCTGAGCGGCTGCGTTGTGGCGCCCTACGGGGATGAGCACCATGGCGGTGGTGGCGGATACTACGGCGGAGAACCCCACGGGGATCACGACAAGGACCACGGCGATCGCGGTCACGATCACGGCGATCAGCGGAACTACGGTGGGGATCACGACGGGCGGCACGATCAGTACTGAATTCCAATCGGTGGTCCTGCGCTGTCCTTTTTGTTGAGCGAGCATGGCTCGGCGGCTCGACTGGTACCGGCCGTTCCCAAGGACGAACAGGTTTGGGAATGGACAAAAAAGAAGGCGCGACGGTGCCGCGCCTTGGGTGCCGGGACTCGTACACGGGGAGCGTAGATCCGGCGAGAGGCAATCGCTTCAAAGACAAAGCTATGCGAAAGTAAGAAAAAGGGCAAATTCGCCAAAATAAAATCAGAGTTGGCAAATGCATTGATTTTTGGCGCCGCCGATCCTGTGTGAATGATGGATGGTGGATCAGCGCCTCCCTCGTCTACCGGCCATGGGCGGGCAACGCCTTGATCGTGGCGGTGCCGTCCTTCTGCACGTCGGCGCGCGCCAGGGTATCGAGGGGGATTGTCTTGATTGGCTTCCTCAGCACCACGATGACCGCCTCGCCGCGGACGTTCTTCGCCCAGCAGCCTGTATCCCAGCCGCCACGATAAGTCGCCTTGCCGGACGCCTCGCCGCGATAGGATGCATAAAAGCGCATGCGCGCGGCATCGACGAAGGGCAGATCGCACTTCTTGTTGATGAAAAGGATGGTTGGAGATTGCAGCTGGATGGTTTCCCCGACTTTCATATTCTCAGTCGGGTAGATATACGCGTCCTCGGCTGATGCTGTGGCGCACAGCAGGGCAGTGGTGGCGGCCAGGAGCTTCTTCTTCATCGGACCTCATGGATAGGCGAGAGCGAGTTGACGCCCCGGCCCTGAAGCAGGCTTTCGGGCGGCTTATGAACTGTCAGCTGGACATCCATTCTTGCGGAAATTGTACGGCTGACGTTCCCGGTCAGCCAAGGGGTCGAATGCCGGGGATCTTCGTCTCCCGGCGCCGCCACGGAACCACTTGGGCGATGGTCTTGCGCGGCCTCTTCAATGCGCATCCATCTTCGAGAACAACTG
Source organism: Cupriavidus sp. 01T418 (assembly GCF_056398885.1). Classification (NCBI taxonomy): domain Bacteria; kingdom Pseudomonadati; phylum Pseudomonadota; class Betaproteobacteria; order Burkholderiales; family Burkholderiaceae; genus Cupriavidus; species Cupriavidus sp. 01T418. The sequence continues at coordinate 51,230 of NZ_JBFTQG010000054.1, read as the reverse complement.
GATCACCGCCACCCCCGCGATAATCAGCCCGATCCCCACCCAGGCAGCCAGGTCAGGTAACTGGCGATAGAGTAGGCTGGCGATCAGCGTGACCAGCACGATGCCGGCGCCGCACCAGATCGCGTAGGCGATTCCGACCGGCACGGTCTTCATGACCTGCATCAGCAGGGTGAAAGCGCCAACATATCCGGCAACCACCAGCACGCTCGGCCAGAGGCGTGTGAAGCTCTCGGACGCCTTGAGGCTGCTGGTCGCAATGACTTCGGCGACGATGGCGAGGGCCAGGAGCAAGTAAGCGTTCATCAATGAGTCCTATTGTCTAGCTGTGTCTAGCTGTGTCTGGCTGTCGCTGGGGCCACATTTTTCCACACATCTCGTCGCCGTCCGGGGACGCGGCACCCACGGCGCTTGCCTGAGGTGTACAGTCCAAGCCATGGTCGAAGCATTCGCGCGTTGGCGATCCCCTCCTTTCGGGTGGTTGTCACGCAGCCGGATGCGTTCTTCAATCGAACATGAGCGCCTTGTCTTTGTAAAGGCGCCAGCAATGCGCTGGGTCGGATGGGATGGTCGCGGTAGCCCCGACAAGCTGGCAGATTTGATAAAGCCAGCGGCGGGCGAGTCAGGTTTTGGGGGAGGGGGCGCCATGAATGGCGATGGAGATGTACCGACCGTTTGGCCGCAGGTGGAGGGCAATACGACGGGGTTGGGGGTCTGGCAGAACACGATAGCCGCTGCAGATGTCGCGCTGGAAGAAGCGTCTCGAATCCAGCGCGGCGTGCAGCACAACTTGAAGCTCCAGCAGGAAGTGAGGGCACTGCGTGAAGAGCTGCGCAAGGCACATGGCGAGCTGGACCGCTATCGTGGCATGCATGCGCGCGTGGTGGTGGGCATGCGGCAGCTGGAAGAGGAAAACGCCGGCGAAATCAGTCGCCTGCGCGCCGAGAGCGAAATGCTGATGGTGCGCCACCGGGTCTACAAGCTGCTCTCGGAGCACTACGCGCTGACCGCGCTGCGCTTCGATCCGGCCACGCTTGCCGAGCATCGCGATCGGGTGCTTCAGCACGTCCTGTTCCAGCGACGCAAGGGCACGCCACTCTCGGGCATCTGTTCGGCGGACATTGCCTTTCTGCTGCTTTAGGTTCCAGGCTTTATCCGGCCGGAGCGGCGGTGCGCGGGCGCAGCACCAGCAGTGCCAGCATGCCGCCCACCACGCCCCAGAAGGCCGAACCCACACCGGCCAGCGTCATGCCTGAGGCGGTGATCATGAACGTAAGCAGCGCCGACTCGCGCTGCGCCGGGGTGTGCATTGCCGTGGCCAGGCCGCTGGCGATCGAGCCGAGCAGGGCGAAGGCGGCCACTGCGATCACCAGCGCCTTGGGAAAGGCGGCAAACAGCGCGGCAATACTGGCTGCCAGCACGCCCGCGGCGAGGTAGCCGAGCCCGCAAACCACCGCCGCCGTATAACGCCGGTTGCGGTCCGGATCGGCTTGCTCGCCAGTGCAGATGGCTGCCGTGATCGCCGCGAGGTTGATGCCGTGCGAGCCGAACGGCGCGAGCAGGGCCGAGGCGATCCCGGTCACGGCGATCAGCGGAGACGCCGCTACGTGATAGCCGTCGGCGCGCAGCACCGCCAGCCCGGGAATATTCTGCGACGCCAGCGCGACAATGAACAGCGGCACCGCGATGCTGACAAAGGCCTGCAGCGAGAAGACCGGCGTGGTCCACACCGGCTTGGCCAGCGCGAAGTGGAACGATTCGAAGTGCAGCTGGCCAAGCGCGCCGGCCAGCGCCACCCCCGCCAGCAGCACGCCGGGCACCGCGTAGCGTGGCCAGAAGCGCTTGCCCACCAGGTACAACGCGAACATCACCAGCAGCAACAGGGTCTGCTGCTGCGCTTGCACGAACACGTCGACGCTGATGCGGAACAGGATGCCGGCCAGCAGGGCCGAGGCTATGCTGGCCGGCAAGGCGCGCATCAGTTTGTCGAACCAGCCGGTCAGGCCCGCCGCCGTCATCAGCAACGCCGCCATCACGAAGGCGCCGATCGCCTCCGGGTAGGGCACGCCGGGCAGGCTGGAGATCAGCAGGGCGGCGCCAGGGGTGGACCAGGCTATGACGATGGGCGCGCGCGTCAGCAGCGAGAGCCCGATGGTGGTGACGCCCATGCCGATGGACAGCGCCCAGATCCACGAGGCAACCTGCGCATCCGACAAATGGGCTGCCTGCCCGGCCTGGATCATCAGCACCAGCGAGCTGGTGTAGCCGGTCAGCGTGGCAATCAGCCCGGCGACCAGGGCCGAGACGGAGAGATCGGTCAGCTTCAGGGGGGTAGCAACAGTGGACATGGAACGGATACTCGGCCTGATCAGCAGGCGGAAGCGAAAAAGATCGGCTGGGCCGTCATCTTCGCACGAGTCGCGCCGTTCTTGTCCAGCCCGGCGCTAGTCGGCAACCTTGTCGCTGGGGAACTTGAAGGAGTCGCGCAGCAGGTAGCTCATCGGGATGTCGAGGTTGACGCCATGCGGCGGAATCGGCGACTGGAACCACTTCTTGTAGAGCTTCTGCGTATCAAGCGAGTAGATGGCCGACACCAGCGTCTTGTCCACCAGCCGCTTGAACTCCGCGTCCTGCTTCGACAGCATGATGGCGTAGGGCTCGACGGTCAGCAATTCGCTGGTGACGGTGTAGCGGGCCGGGTCGTGCGAATTCGCACGCAGGCCGTAGAGCAGCACATCGTCCATCACGAAGGCGTCGGCCTTGCCTTGCTCGACCATGGCGAAGGCTTCGGCGTGGTCCCTGGCTTCCACCACACGCATCTGCATGGCGCCGGAGCCGTTGATCTGGCGCACCACGGCCAGCGACGTCGTGCCTGCCGTGGAGACCACCGTCTTGCCGCGCAGGTCGCCCAGCTTGTGAATGCCGGAGTCGGTCTTCACCAGCATGCGGCTGCCGGCGATGTAGTGCGGGATGGTGAAGGCCACCTGTTCGCGCCGTTCGCGGTTATTGGTGGTGGAGCCGCATTCCAGGTCGGCCTTGCCGTCGACGATGGCGGCGATGCGGTTGGCCGGCGTGACGGGCACGAATTCCACCTTCAGGCCGGGCAGCGAGAGCGCGCCGCGCAGCGCATCGGCCACCCGCAGGCAGAGGTCGACCGCATAACCGTACGGCTTGCCGCCGATCAGGAAGGAAAACGGTACCGAGCTTTCCCGGTGAGCGATGCGCAGCACGCCGGTTTGTGCGATGCGATGCAATACCGGCGAGGCGTCGGACTGCGCCGCGGCGGGCCTGGCGCCGATGGCCAGCCAGAGTGCGAGCAGGGTCGATAGCAGGAGCAGCAGGCCGGCCGGGCTGGGCGAAGTCGCCAGCCCGGCGCCGCGCAGGCGTCGGCGAAGCGGATGGTTCATGGATGTCCCCGTACAAAAAAGAAAGCGAGAAAGCGAAAAAGCGGAAAGAGGTGTCAAGGGGAAGTGGCGCTGGGTCGCCTGCACCGGTTCGGACCGATCTTATGCTTATGCTGCTGCTGCCATTGTGCTGGGGCCTGCTGGCCGGCAATCATTATTCCATGGCGGCGAGCAACTGGACAACGGCCGCGGCGTGCGCTGTTGCGCGGCAGGCAAAGGGTGGACAGGACGGGTTGGGCGGAATGGGCGGAATGGGCGGTTCCGCGCCGTGGCCGATGGCGGGCGGGGCGGCGTTGACGGGGCTTTCCCTTACGGATTTGTCCGACTAGAGCCGGGCGGGTGTGCTTGGTATTCTCCGTTCGTGCCTTGCGAGCAGGGCACCGAGGAGAGACTCTTGGGCCCGCGCAAGCGCGGGCCCTTCTTTTTTTTGGGCGGGCCGCATGCGCCGGCTTTGCCTTGCTCGCGGCTGTGGGCTGGCGCAGGTGGTCTACAATGCCGGCTACCTGACACCGTGCCGCCCGGTTGCCCTTCGACGCCGGCGGGCAGTTGCGGGCGGCTGCTGGTTCCGTCAAGCCGCTTGAGTCGCCTCCCTTTCGCAGTCTCCTTTCGTATTGCTCCCATGGCCCTGTTTTCGATTTCCGACGCCCAGCTCGCCTTCGGGCACGTGGCCTTGCTCGACCATGCCGACTTTTCCCTGGAAGCCGGCGAGCGCGTCGGCCTGATTGGCCGCAACGGCTCCGGCAAGTCGTCGCTGCTCAAGATCGTGGCTGGCCTGTCCGCGCCGGACGATGGCCTGATCGCGCGCCAGAGCGGCGTGACCTCGGCCTATGTGCCGCAGGAGCCGCAGTTCGAACCCGGCCAGACCGTGTTCGACGCGGTGTCCCTGGGCCTGGGCAAGGTCCACGATCTGCTGGTGGCCTATGAAGCGGCGCTGGCGGCGCTGGACGACAGCCACGACGAGGCCGCGCTGGACGAATTGCACCGCCTGCAGTCCGAGGTCGATGCCGCCGGGGCATGGGGCTTGCGCACGCGGGTCGAGACCACGCTGGCGCAATTGAGCCTGAGCGCCAATGTGCGCGTGGATTCGCTGTCCGGCGGCATGCAAAAGCGCGTGGCGCTGGCGCAGGGGCTGGTGGCCGAACCCGACATCCTGCTGCTGGACGAGCCCACCAACCACCTGGATGTGGAATCGATCCGCTGGCTCGAGGACCTGCTGCTGGCATTCCGCGGCAGCGTGCTGCTGATCACGCACGATCGCGCCTTCCTCGACCGCGTGGCGACCCGCATCGTCGAGCTGGACCGTGGCCGGCTGGTTTCCTTCCCCGGCAATTTTGCCGCCTACCAGACGCGCAAGGCCGAGCAACTGGCGGCCGAGCAGGTGGAGCAGGCCAAATTCGACAAGCTGCTGGCGCAGGAAGAAGTCTGGATTCGCAAGGGCGTGGAAGCGCGCCGCACGCGCAGCGTGGCCCGCATCCAGCGCCTGGCGACGATGCGCAACGAACGCGCTTCGCGCCGCGACGTGCAGGGCAACGTCAAGCTGGAGGTGTCGCAGGGCGAGCGCTCCGGCAAGATCGTCGCCGAGCTGACCGATGTCAGCAAGCTCTTCGGCGACAAGGTGGTGGTGCGCGATTTCACCGGCACCATCATGCGCGGCGACAAGGTCGGCCTGATCGGCGCCAACGGCGCGGGCAAGACCACGCTGCTGCGGATGATCCTGGGCGAACTGGCGCCGGACGCCGGCGAGGTCAAGAACGGCAGCAATATGCAGGTGGCGTATTTCGACCAGATGCGCACGCAGCTGGACCTGGAGCGCTCGCTGGCCGATACCATCAGCCCGGGCAGCGACTGGGTCGAGATCAACGGCCAGCGCAAGCACGTGATGAGCTACCTGGGCGACTTCCTGTTCGCGCCCGAGCGTGCGCGTTCACCGGTCAAGTCGCTGTCCGGCGGCGAGCGCAACCGGCTGCTGCTGGCGCGCCTGTTCGCGCGCCCGGCCAATGTGCTGGTGCTCGACGAACCGACCAACGATCTCGATATCGACACGCTGGAACTGCTTGAGGAATTGCTGCAGGACTACAGCGGCACCGTGTTCCTGGTCTCGCACGACCGGGCCTTCCTGGACAACGTGGTGACGTCGACCGTCGCCGCCGAGGGCGACGGGTACTGGCGCGAGTATGTGGGCGGCTACTCCGACTGGCAGGTGCAGTCGGCGCGCAGCGCGGCCATGCGGGACGCGCGCGGCGGGGAACGCAAGGCAGCGGAAGCGGCGAAGCCGCGCGAGGCGCGCGCTGCCGGCCGTGCGGTCAAGCTGTCATACAAGGAACAGCGCGAACTCGACACGCTGCCCGAGCGCATCGCCTCGCTGGAGAGCGAGCAGAAGACCGTCAGCGCGCAGTTGGCGGATGGCTCGCTCTATGTCAGCGACGCGGCCAAGGCCGCGCAGCTTGCGGCGCGGCACGATGAGATCGATTTGGCACTGCTGGAGGCGCTGGAGCGCTGGGAAGTGCTGGAGGCCAAGGCCAAGGCCGAGGCGCAGTAAGGCATCCCGGTTCCGGTTGGCTTTCTCTGCTCTCCCACGTGTGGGAGAGCTGCCGGGGCAAGGGAGGGTGCACCGTCGGGCATCACAGGCGGGTTTGGCTCAACCGCACCAGGCCAGCACCATATTCGTCAAATCCACCATGAAGGCCGGCCGCAGGTAGGCCATGAAGCCCAGCGCCAGCACTGCGGCCAGCACCGCGAAGCCGCCGGCCCGCAAGACGGTGGCGCGCGCCCTGCTCATGCCGCCACCGCCTGCGGGCGCGCAATCGCGTGCTCGCGGATCGGCAGGTTGACCAGCGCGGCGACGATGCCCAGCCCGATGGCGATCATCCACACCGCGTTGTACGTGCCGGTGCGGTCGTACAGGAAGCCGCCCAGCCACGCGCCCAGGAAGCTGCCGATCTGGTGCGAGAAGAACACCACGCCCGAGAGCATCGACAGATACTGCACGCCGAATACCTGGGCAATGATGCCGTTGGTCAGCGGAACCGTGGATAACCACAGGAAGCCCATCATGGCGGCGAACACCCAGGTGCTGGCGGCCGTCAGCGGCAGCAGCAGGTAGGCGGCGATCACCACCGAGCGGGTGATGTAGATCAGCGAGAGCAGGTAGCGCTTGGGCACGCGCTGGCCGAGTGCGCCGGCGCTATAAGTGCCGAACACATTGAACAGGCCGATCAGCGCCAGCGCCACGGTGGCGATCTTGGGGTCGGTCAGGCCCCGGTCCTTGAGATAAGGCGCCAGGTGCACGCCGATGAATACTACCTGGAAGCCGCAGACGAAGTATCCCAGCGTCAGCAATTGGAAGTTGCGGTTGCCGAACGCTTCGCGCATGGCCTGGCCAATGGTCTGCTGGAAGCCGGTCCCGTGTCCCTCGCTTTGCGGCTCGCGCAGGCTGAAGGCCAGCGGCAGCATCAGGCAGGCCAGCACCGCCAGCACGAACAAGGCGTTCTGCCAGCCGGCCACCGAGATCAGCGTCTGCTCCACCGGGATCATCAGGAACTGCCCGAAGGAGCCCGCGGCCGCCGCGATGCCCATGGCCCAGACGCGTTTCTCCGGGCTGGCTACGCGCCCGATCACGCCGTACACCACGCTATAGGTGGTGCCGGATTGCGCGATGCCGATCAGGATGCCCGCGCCCGATGCGAAGGCGGTGCCGGAGCTGGCCATTGCCATGACCACCAGGCCCCCCACGTAGAGCGCAATGCCGATCAGCATGATGCGGAACGCGCCGAACTTGTCGGCCAGGGCACCGGTGAACGGCTGGGTCACGCCCCACATCAGGTTCTGCAGCGCCAGCGCAAAGGCGAAGGTCTCGCGGCTCCAGCCGTGGGTTTGCGTGATGGGCAGGTTGAACAGGCCGAAACCGTGCCGGATACCCATCGACAAAGTGACCAGAAGGCCACCGCATATAAGGACGGTCGTCAGAGAGAGTGCCTTTGTCGGCGTTTTTTGAATGGGGTTCTGCATGGCGTCCTGCATCCTGGCTGGGTGTGCGTTGTGCTGTTTTTGATGTTTTTTAATTTTATCGGCGCGCTCCGGATCCACCCGGGCCGCACCGTGCCAGCGAGTGTACCCCGCATCGGAAAGTGACGTAACGCAGCGTTCCGGGGCCGGGGGTGGCGTTTAATGCGTCGTATAGGGCATGTAAAAAGCCAGTCACGATTGGCATCAAGACGCCTTCGCGCTTCCATTACAATGCAGGCTGCCCGGTCCCCCTGGCTGGCGTGCGGCAAGCGCCCCCCGCCAAGGCTGGCCGAGAATCCCACTACGCAAGCGACTCCATGGCGAGCAAAACCAGTCAGTACAGCGAATCTTCCATCCGGGTCCTGAAGGGCCTGGAGCCGGTCAAGCAACGGCCCGGCATGTACACCCGTACCGATAACCCCCTGCATATCGTGCAGGAGGTGATCGACAACGCGTCCGACGAGGCCCTCGGCGGCCACGGTTCCGAGATCATGGTCACCCTGCACCGCGACGGCAGCGTCAGCGTGGAGGACGATGGCCGCGGCATCCCGGTCGGCATCCACCCTGAAGAACAGGTTCCGGTGGTGGAAATCGTCTTTACCCGCCTGCACGCGGGCGGCAAGTTCGACAAGGGCAAGGGCGGCGCCTATGCCTTCTCCGGCGGCCTGCACGGCGTGGGCGTTTCCGTCACCAACGCGCTGTCGACCCGGCTCGACGTGACGGTCTGGCGTGATGCCAATTGCGCCACGCTGACCTTCTCGGGCGGCGACGTCACCGTGCCACTGGCCACGCGCAAGCTCGAGCGTGGCGAGAAGAAGAGCGGTACGCGCGTGCAGGTGTGGCCGGATCCGAAATACTTCGATTCCGCCACCATCCCGATGGCCGAACTGCAGCGCCTGTTGCGCAGCAAGGCCGTGCTGCTGCCCGGCGTCAAGGTCACGCTGCTGCATGAAAAAAATGGCGAGTGCCAGACCTGGCAGTATGACCAGGGCCTGAAGGGCTACTTGGTGGAAGCGCTGGCGCAGGGCAGCGGCGCCGAACTGGTGGTGCCGATGTTCGAGGGCGAGCACTTCGCCGATCCCGATGCGAATGCGGCGGAAGACGGCTTCGCCGAAGGCGAGGGCGCCTCCTGGGTGGTGGCGTGGACCGAGGACGGCGCACCGGTGCGCGAGTCCTACGTCAACCTGATTCCCACGCCGGCCGGCGGCACGCACGAGTCCGGCTTGCGCGAAGGCCTGTTCCAGGCGGTCAAGAGCTTTATCGAAATGCACGCGCTGCAGCCCAAGGGCGTCAAGCTGATGAGCGAAGACGTGTTCGCGCGCGCCTCCTTCGTGCTGTCCGCCAAGGTGCTGGACCCGCAGTTCCAGGGCCAGATCAAGGAGCGCCTGAACAGCCGCGACGCCGTGAAGCTGGTATCCACCTTCAGCCGTCCCGCGCTGGAACTGTGGTTGAACCATCACGTCGAATACGGCAAGAAGCTGGCCGAGCTGGTGATCCGCCAGGCGCAGGCGCGCACGCGCGCCGCGCAGAAGGTGGAAAAGAAGAAGGGCTCGGGCGTGGCCGTGCTGCCAGGCAAGCTGACCGACTGCGAATCCATCGACGTGACCCGTAACGAGCTGTTCCTGGTGGAGGGCGACTCCGCCGGCGGTTCGGCCAAGATGGGGCGCGACAAGGAGTTCCAGGCCATCCTGCCGCTGCGCGGCAAGGTGCTCAACACCTGGGAGACCGAGCGCGACCGCCTGTTCGCCAACAACGAGGTGCACGATATCGCGGTGGCGATCGGCGTGGACCCGCACGGTCCCGGCGACGAACCCGACCTGTCCAACTTGCGCTACGGCAAGATCTGCATCTTGTCCGACGCCGACGTGGACGGCGCGCACATCCAGGTGCTGTTGCTGACCTTGTTCTTCAAGCATTTCCCCAAGCTCATCGACAACGGCAATGTGTGCGTGGCACGCCCGCCGCTGTACCGCGTGGATGCGCCGGCGCRCGGCAAGAAGCCGGCCCAGAAGCTCTATGCGCTGGACGATGGCGAACTGGTGGCGATCCAGGACAAGCTGATGAAGGACGGCATGAAGGAAGGCGCCTGGCAGATCTCCCGCTTCAAGGGTCTGGGCGAAATGAATGCCGAGCAGTTGTGGGAAACCACCATGAACCCCGACACGCGCCGCCTGCTGCCGGTGGCATTGGGCAATTTCGACCTGCCCCAGACCGTGGGCGTGATGAATATGCTGATGGGCAAGGGCGAGGCCGCGCAGCGGCGCACCTGGCTCGAAGAGCGCGGCAACGAGGTGGTTGCCGATATCTGATAGCCAGGCGGGCGGCGTTTGTTACGCCGCATGCCTGCATGACGCGAGGAATCCCGATGGCAAAGACCAGACTTACCAGCAACCGGCCGCGGCAGTGGATGGCCGCCGGCATGCTGCTGGCCGGCCTGGCCTGCGTGCCGGCGGCCCACGCGGCGCTGTATGGCTATATCGACGACGATGGCGTGGCGCATTTCTCCGACGAGAAGCTCGACGAACGCTACACGCTGTTCATGAAGAACGGCGGCGAGTTCAGGAGCCTCTCCCTGGGCAGTGCGAACTCCGGCAAGCAGATCGACCTGGAAACGCACAAGCTCTACCGCTATATCGTCAACCATCCCAATATCGCCACGGTGGAGCCCATGATCCGCCAGATCGCGCAGGCGCAGAACGTGGACCCGGCGCTGGTCAAGGCGGTGATGGCGGTGGAGTCGGGCTTCAATGCCGGCGCGGTGTCGCCCAAGGGCGCGATCGGCCTGATGCAGGTGATTCCCGACACCGGCGCGCGCTTCGGCGTAAGCGCCGATGCCAGGCGCACCGTCGAGCAGAAGCTGGCCGACCCGCGCACCAATATCGCGGCCGGTGTGCGCTACCTGCGTTGGCTGATGGAGCTGTTCCCCGGCAACCTGGAACTGGTGCTGGCCGCGTATAACGCGGGCGAGGGCGCGGTACAGCGCTACAACAACAAGATTCCGCCTTTTCCCGAGACCCAGCAGTATGTCAGCACGGTGCTGCAGTTCTATCGCTTCTACAGTCCGGGCGGCTCGCCCGTGGGGGCCGCGGCCGGGGGCATCAATCGCGTCAAGATGGTGATCGGCGGCCGCCGCAGCATGCCCTGATCGCCATCACGGACAACACGACGAACCACATAACGAACAACATGCAACCGGCGCACCGGCCAACGATGCGATGCGCCGTCTTCTTGCCAATCCATGGAACAACAAGACATTCCGTTTGACCCAGGTTCGCCCGACGAGGGAGCGGACTCGCTGACCCTTGCGCATTACGCCGAGCGGGCCTATCTCGACTACGCCATCAGCGTGGTCAAGGGCCGCGCGCTGCCGGAAGTGGCCGACGGCCAGAAGCCGGTGCAGCGCCGCATCCTGTACGCCATGCACGAGATGGGCTTGCGTGCCGACGCCAAGCCGGTCAAGTCGGCGCGCGTGGTGGGCGATGTGCTCGGCAAGTTCCACCCGCATGGCGACCAGTCCGCCTACGACGCGCTGGTGCGCCTGGCACAGGATTTCTCGCTGCGCTACCCGCTGATCGACGGCCAGGGCAACTTCGGCTCGCGCGATGGCGACGGCGCCGCGGCGATGCGCTACACCGAGGCCCGCCTCACGCCGATCGCGCGCCTGCTGCTCGACGAGATCGACCAGGGCACGGTGGACTTCGTGCCCAACTACGACGGCTCGATCGAAGAGCCCAAGCTGATGCCGGCGCGGCTGCCGTTCGTGCTGCTCAACGGCGCCTCCGGCATTGCCGTGGGCATGGCCACCGAGGTGCCGCCGCACAACCTGCGCGAAGTCGCGGCGGCTACCGTGGCGATGATCCGCAACCCCGATATCAAGCTGGCCGAGTTGCTGGCGCTGATGCCCGGGCCGGACTATCCGGGCGGCGGCCAGATCATTTCGCCGGCTTCGGATATCGCCGCGATCTACGAGAACGGACGCGGCAGCCTGAAGGTGCGCGCGCGCTGGATCATCGAGGATATGGCACGGGGCCAGTGGCAACTGGTGGTGACCGAACTGCCGCCAAGCACATCGGCGCAGAAGGTGCTCGAGGAAATCGAGGAAATCACCAATCCCAAGGTACGTGCGGGCAAGAAATCGCTGACGCCGGAACAGTTGCAGCTCAAGCAAAGCGTGCTGGCGGTGCTCGACGCGGTGCGCGACGAATCCGGCAGGGACGCGCCGGTGCGGCTGGTGTTCGAGCCCAAGAGCAAGAACATCGAGCAGCAGGAATTCGTCCAGACGCTGCTGGCGCATACCAGCCTGGAATCCGGCGCCTCGGTCAACCTGGTGATGATCGGCACCGATGGCCGCCCGCGCCAGAAGGGCCTGGCCGACATCCTGCGCGAGTGGATCGCCTTCCGCTTCGCCACCGTCACCCGCCGCACGCGCCATCGTCTCTCCAAGGTCGAGGACCGTATCCACATCCTGGAAGGCCGGATGCTGGTGCTGCTCAATATCGAAGAGGTGATCCGCATCATCCGCGAGAGCGACGAGCCCAAGCCGGCGCTGATGCAGGCCTTCAGCCTGTCCGACCGCCAGGCCGAGGACATCCTGGAAATCCGCCTGCGCCAGCTGGCCAGGCTGGAAGCCATCCGCATCGAGCAGGAACTCAAGAGCCTGCGCGACGAGCAGGCCGACCTGGATGTGCTGCTCAAGTCCGAGACCATGATGCGCCGGCGCATCATCAAGGAAATCGAGACCGATGCCAGGCAGTACAGCCCGGAAGACAAGGATCCGCGCCGTACGCTGATCCAGGAGGAGCGCCGCGCCGCTGCCGAGGTGCGCGTGGTCGACGAACCCCTCACCGTGGTGGTGTCGCAAAAGGGCTGGGTGCGCACGCGCCAGGGCCACGGCCACGACGCGCAGCAGTTCACCTTCAAGGCGGGCGATGCGCTTTATGGCACCTTCGAGTGCCGCAGCGTGGACGTGATGCTGGTGTTCGGCACCAATGGGCGCGCGTACACCGTGCCGGTCGCCGGCCTGCCCGGCGGGCGCGGCGACGGCGTGCCGGTGACCACGCTGATCGAGCTGCAGCCCGGCAGCCAGATCGCGCACACCTTTGCCGGCAGCATCGACCAGCGCATGCTGATCGCCACGCGCGGCGGCAACGGCTTCCAGACCAAGGTGGGCGATATGGTCAGCCGGCAGAAGGGCGGCCGCGCCTACCTGACGCTGGACGAGGGCGACGCGCCACTGGAGCCGTCGCCGATCGGCGACGAAGCCACGCACGTGGCCTGCCTGTCCGGCAATGGCCGCCTGCTGCTGGTGGCGATCGAGGAGATCAAGTCGCTGTCGGCCGGTGGCCGCGGCGTGATCCTGATGGAGCTGGAACCCAAGGAGACCTTGCAGCAGGCGATTGCTGTCGGCGCGCCGGGCCTTGTGGTGTCGGCTGAAATTCGTTGAGAAAATAAGTGTGCCGAGAAGGCGTGCGAGCCTAGGAACGAAGCGCAGCAAGGCTGGAGCCTTGCGAGCATTTGTGACGACGGATCGCGCGTCTTGTCGGCACACTTATTCGACGAATTTGTGATTCGGGATACTCGGTCCCGCCGAGCTGGCCTGGCCCTGCGCGTCTGCGCGGGGCCTTTTTCTTTAACGGCATGCCGGCATGCCGGGGCGCGATCCCGGCCGGCAGTCTTCATTCCTGTTACGCGTGATGCCAGTCACTTCTTCCCCCGCCGGCGACAAACCGGCGGCGCTAGCGCCGCCGCCCACGCCACGCCGCCTGTTCATCGAGTTTGCCCGCATGGGCTTGTCCGGCTTCGGCGGCGTGCTGCCCTTTGTGCGGCGTGCCGTGGTGGATCGCAACCGCTGGCTCGGCGATCGCGATTTCGTCGAACTGCTCAGCCTTGGGCAGGTGTTGCCCGGCCCCAATGTGATCAATCTCGCGCTGATGCTGGGCCTGCGCTTCGCGGGGCTGCGCGGCGCGCTGGCCGCGTTTGCCGGGCTGGTGATGGTGCCGATGGCGGGGGTGCTGTCGCTGATGCTGCTCTATGAGCACTACCGCGACGTGGCGGCCGTGCAGCGCATGCTGACCGGCATGACGGCGGTGTCCGCGGGCCTGGTGCTGTCGACCGGTTTCAAGCTGGCACAGAGCCAGCCGCGTACCGTGCGGGGGCTGATGATCGGTGGCGCGGCCTTTGTCGGCATCGCGCTGCTGCGCTGGCCGCTGGTGCCGGTCATGGCGGTGCTGGTGCCGCTGGGGCTGGTGCTGGAGTGGCGCAGCGGGCAACAGGCGCGGCGCGCGAACGCGCTGCTGCTGGCGGGTGGCATCGACAAGCCGCCCATGCCCTCCGGCGATGACGGCATCGATCCGGTTGCGCCGGCGACCAGCGGGGCGAACCAATGAGTTCGCCTAATCCTGATGTCCTGGGCAGCCTGCTCACGCATTTCCTGATGCTCTCCCTTCTCGCCATCGGCGGCGCCGGTACCACCATTCCGGATATGCATCGATTCCTGGTGGAGTCGCATGGCTGGATGAGCGACGGGCAATTTTCCGCCATGTACGCCATCTCGCAGGCCGCGCCGGGGCCGAACATTCTATTCGTGGCTTTGTTCGGCTGGCAGGTGGCGGGGCTGGCCGGCGCCATCGTCGGCATGATCGGCATCTGCGGGCCGTCCAGCCTGATCGCGCTCGGTTTCGAGTATTTCGCCGGGCGCTCGCCGCAGGCGCGCTGGCCGGGGCTGATCCGGCGCGGGCTCGCCACGTTGACGATCGGGCTGCTGTTTTCCACCGGGTGGATTCTGGCGGCTGGCGTGGATCACCGGTGGACCGCGGTGGCGGTGACGCTGGCCACGATCGCGCTGATGCTCAAGACGCGCGTGCATCCGCTGGTGCTGGTGGCGCTGGGCGCCGGGGCGGGGCTGCTGGGGCTGGTATGAATTCCGCAGCGGCTTAGTCCACGCCGACGAAGCCGCCGGTCTGATGCGCCCACAACCGCGCATAAAGTCCCCCGTGCGCCAGCAATTCCGCATGGGTCCCACTCTCGGCAATCCGGCCCTTGTCCAGCACCACCAGCCGGTCCATGCGCGCAATGGTGGAGAGCCGATGCGCAATGGCGATCACGGTCTTGCCTTGCATCAGCGTCTCCAGGTTCTCCTGGATCGCGGCTTCCACTTCGGAGTCCAGCGCGGACGTCGCTTCGTCCAGGATCAGGATGGGCGCATCCTTGAGCAGCACGCGCGCCACGGCGATGCGCTGGCGCTGCCCGCCGGAGAGCTTGACGCCGCGTTCGCCCACCATGGCGTCCAGCCCGGTGGCGCCGTCCGTGTCGCGCAAATGCGGGATGAACTCGCCGGCATGGGCATCGTCCGCCGCGGCAAGCAACTCCGCTTCGCTGGCGCCCGGCTTGCCATATCGCAGGTTGTCGCGAATCGAGCGATGCAGCAGCGAGGTGTCCTGCGTCACCATGCCGATCTGCGCGCGCAGGCTTTCCTGCGTGACGCCGGCAATGTCCTGCCCGTCGATCAGGATTTGTCCCCGCTCCACGTCGTACAGACGCAGCAGCAGGTTGACCAGCGTCGACTTGCCCGCGCCCGATGGCCCCACCAGCCCGATTTTCTCGCCCGGACGCACCAGCAGGTCGATCTTCTCGATCACACCCGCACCCTTGCCGTAATGAAAGGCCACGCCTTCGAAACGTACCTCGCCGCGCGTCACCCGCAGCGGCGGCGCTGCGTCGCGGTCGGTCACCTTGCGCGGTACCGAGATGGTCAGCATGCCATCCTGCACCTGGCCGATGTTCTCGAAGATGCCGCTGATCACCCACATGATCCAGGCCGACATGCTGACGATGCGGATCACCAGCCCGGTCGACAGCGCGATCGCGCCCACGCTGACATGTCCCTTGCTCCACAGCCACAGCGCCAGCCCGGTGGTGCCGGCGATCAGCACGCCGTTGAGCGCGGTGACGCAGACATCCATCGCGCTGACCATGCGGCCGGAGCGCCGCGCCTTGTCGGTCAGGTCGGCCATGGCTTCGCGCGCGTAGTCTTCCTCATGGCGCGTGTGGGCGAACAGCTTGAGCGTGGTGATGTTGGTATAGCCGTCGACGATGCGGCCCATCAGCCGCGAGCGGGCGCCCGTGGCGGCTACCGAGCGCACTTTCACGCGCGGCGTGAAATACGCCATGGCCGCCACATAGCACACGATCCAGATCAGCAGCGGAATCATCAGGCGCCAGTCCGCCGCGGCGAACAGGTAGAGCGAACTGGCCGCATAGATCAGCACGTGCCAGACTCCGTCGACCGCCTGCACCGCTGAATCGCGCAGCGAAAAGCCGGTCTGCATGATGCGCTGGGCGATGCGGCCGGCAAAGTCGTTCTGGAAGAACGACAGGCTTTGCTTGAGCACGTAGCGGTGATTCTGCCAGCGCACGAGGTTGCCCAGGCTGGGATTGATGACCTGGTGCACCAGGATGTCGTGCAGGCCATTGAACAGCGGGCGCACCACCACCGCCACCGTGGCCATCCAGGCAAGTTCCCAGGCGTGGCGCTGGAAGAAATCGGCGGCCGGCGTGGTCTGCGCCAGGTCGAGCAGGCGGCCGAGAAAGCCGAACAGCGCGACTTCGATCAGCGACACGGCCAGGCCCACCGCCAGCAGCAATCCGAAGACCGGCCACACCTCGCGCAGGTAATAGGCATAGAAGCGCCAGATCTGGCCAGGCGGCTCGGTATCGGGGAGGGCGCGGAACGGATCGATCAGCCGTTCCAGAAAACGCATCAGCATAGGAGTCCGGGAGTGGAACAGCGACCGCGCATTCCGGGGCGCTGGCGTGCGCGGGCAAGGGTCGCATCGATGCCATGGGTATGCCACGGATCAAGAATCAAAAGCATGATACCGCGCACGCACCGTGTTCTTGCTCCAGTGCATGTGTCCCGGGGCGGTTGCAGGGGATCTTCGGGAATACCCCAATTTCTTCTAACTTGTCTATACAACACTATACATATCTGGAAAAGATCAACAGGCCGGGTCAGATCCGGCAGCAATTACCGAAGGAGTTGCCGTGAGCAATACCCACCGCTTTCGTGATGTAGAGATCCGCGCCCCGCGTGGCAGCCAACTGAACGCCAGGAGCTGGCAGACCGAAGCGCCGCTGCGCATGTTGATGAACAACCTCGACCCGGAAGTGGCGGAGAATCCCAAGGAACTGGTGGTGTACGGCGGTATCGGCCGCGCCGCGCGCAACTGGGAGTGCTACGACAGGATCGTCGAGACGCTCAAGACGCTGAATGATGACGAGACCCTGCTGGTGCAGTCCGGCAAGCCGGTCGGCGTGTTCAAGACCCACAGCAATGCCCCGCGCGTGCTGATCGCCAATTCCAACCTGGTGCCGCACTGGGCCACCTGGGAACACTTCAACGAACTCGATGCCAAGGGCCTGGCCATGTACGGCCAGATGACCGCCGGCAGCTGGATCTATATCGGCAGCCAGGGCATCGTGCAGGGCACCTACGAGACGTTCGTGGAAGCCGGGCGCCAGCACTACAACGGCACCCTCAAGGGCCGCTGGGTGCTGACCGCCGGCCTGGGCGGCATGGGCGGCGCGCAGCCGCTGGCCGCCACGCTGGCCGGCGCCTGCTCGCTGAACATCGAATGCCAGCAGGCCAGCATCGACTTCCGCCTGCGCACGCGCTATGTCGACGAGCAGGCCACGAACCTCGATGACGCGCTGGCCCGCATCGCCAGGTACACCGCCGAAGGCCGCGCCGTTTCCATCGCGCTGTGCGCCAACGCCGCCGACGTGCTGCCCGAGCTGGTGCGCCGTGGCGTGCGCCCCGACATGGTCACCGACCAGACCAGCGCGCACGATCCGCTCAACGGCTACCTGCCGTCGGGCTGGACCTGGGGCCAGTACCGCGACCGCGCGCAGACGGATCCGGCCGCGGTGGTCAAGGCCGCCAGGCAATCGATGGCGAAGCACGTGCGGGCCATGCTGGACTTCCAGAAGATGGGCGTGCCCACCTTCGACTATGGCAACAACATCCGCCAGATGGCCAAGGAAGAGGGCGTGGCTGACGCCTTTGATTTCCCCGGCTTCGTGCCGGCCTATATCCGCCCGCTATTCTGCCGCGGCATCGGCCCGTTCCGCTGGGTCGCGCTGTCGGGCGATCCGCAGGACATCTACAAGACCGATGCCAAGGTCAAGGAACTGATCCCCGACGACGCCCACCTGCACCGCTGGCTGGACATGGCGCGCGAGCGCATCAGCTTCCAGGGTCTGCCTGCGCGTATCTGCTGGGTTGGACTGGGCCTGCGCGCCAGGCTCGGCCTGGCCTTCAACGAGATGGTGCGCAGCGGCGAACTGTCGGCGCCGGTGGTGATCGGCCGCGACCACCTGGACTCCGGCTCGGTGGCCAGCCCCAACCGTGAAACCGAAAGCATGAAGGACGGCTCCGACGCGGTGTCCGACTGGCCGCTGCTCAACGCGCTGCTCAATACCGCCAGCGGCGCGACCTGGGTGTCGCTGCATCACGGCGGCGGCGTGGGCATGGGCTTCTCGCAGCATTCCGGTGTGGTGATCGTGTGCGACGGCACCGATGAAGCTGCAGCCCGCATCGCCCGCGTGCTGCACAACGATCCCGCCACCGGTGTGATGCGCCATGCCGACGCCGGCTACGACATCGCCATCGACTGCGCACGCGAGCAGGGCCTGAACCTGCCGATGCTGGGCCGCTGACCGCCTGGCCGAGCAGCCACGCGCGGCGCCGGACCCGCCCTTGTGGCGGCCGGGGCCGGCACGCATACGGGGGGCTTGGCCCCCCAACGCCGTCTCCGCACAGGAGGCGGCGATTCCAACGCCAGGGAGACCCAATCTTGTCCATCGACACCACCGCACCTGCTGCCGTCATCGGCAGTGGGGCCGCCACCGCACCGCTATCCAGGATCCAGGCCATCGCCGCCATCACCATCGGCAATGGCCTGGAATTCTACGACTTCGTGGTCTACAGCTTTTTCGCCACCCTGATCGGCCGCCTCTACTTTCCGGTTTCCGATCCCACCGGGCAGTTGCTGCTCTCCTTCGCCACTTTCGGCGTCGGCTTCCTGATGCGCCCGCTGGGCGGCTTGCTGATCGGCATGTACGCCGACCGTGTCGGGCGCAAGCCGGCGGTGGCGCTGACGCTCTGGCTGATGGGCCTGAGCTCGGTGATTTTCGTGGTGACCCCGACCTATGCCCAGATCGGCATGTTCGCCCCGATCTTGATCCTGCTCGCGCGCCTGGTGCAAGGCTTCGCCATCGGCGGCGAGATGGGCGCTTCCACGGCGCTGCTGCTGGAATATGCCGACGAGCGCTCGCGTGGCTTCTACACCAGCTGGCAGCCGTTCAGCCAGGGCCTGGCTGCGCTGTTCGGGGCGCTGGTCGGGCTGCTGCTCAGCAATGTGCTGGAGCAACAGGCGCTGGAAGCATGGGGCTGGCGCCTGGCCTTCGTGATCGGCATCCTGGTGATTCCGGTGGGCCTGGTGATTCGCCGCCGCCTGGAAGAAACCGCGCCTGCCGCTGGCGAGTCGGAACGCGGTTCCACCCTGCCGTTGCTGCGTGAGCAGCGGCGCGCGCTGGTGGCCAGCATCCTGCTGATGATCGGCGTGGCTTCGTCGACCTATATCGTGGTGTATTACCTGAGCAACTATGCCGTCAGCCAGTTGCATATGCCGCTGTCGCTGGGCATCTGGGCCGCCTGCGTGGCAGCCGCGGTGCAAGTGGTGCTGTCGCCGTTCGCCGGCTGGCTGAGCGACCGGCTCGGCCGCCGCCCGGTGGTGCTGTGGTCGCGCGTGGCCTTGCTGCTGATGATCTATCCCGCCTTCGTGCTGATCAATGCCGAGCCAAGCCTGACGCGTCTGCTGCTGGTGGTGGGTTGCCTGTCGGTGCCGATGTCGATGACCTCGCCGGCGTCGATGGTGCTGGTCAGCGAGGTGCTGCCGCAGCGCCTGCGCGCCACCGGCCTGTCGATCGCCTACTGCGTGGCCATTGCCATCTTCGGCGGCTTCGCGCAGTTCTTCTCGACCGAGTTGATCCATCTCACCGCTAATCCGAACGCGCCTGCCTTCTACGTGATCGGCTGCGGCCTGGTTTCGCTGATCGGCCTGGCGATGGTGCCGGAAACCCTGGGCCGCCGCCTGTCATGAGCGAAATGGATCCCGCGGCGGTCGCTATCGTGATTCGCCATCGGATCCGGCCCCGCCCGAGCACGGGCGGGGCCTCTTTCTCATGAGCGCCTGGCGCGGCGCGCTCAGTGAATCACCATCTGCGTAAACGGATGCACGTACGCCTGCAGCGTGATAAACAGCCCCACCAGGACCGCCAGCGCGATCGAATGGAAGAACACGTAGCGCAGGATGTCGCCCTCGTGCCCGTACCACTTGGTAGCGGTGGAGGCCACCACGATGGACTGCGCGTCGATCATCTTGCCCATCACGCCGCCGGAACTGTTGGCCGCGGCCATCAGGACAGGCGACAGCCCGAGCTGTTCGGCCGTGGTCTTCTGCAGGCCGCCGAACAGCACGTTGGACGCGGTATCGGAGCCGGTCAGCGCCACGCCCAGCCAGCCCAGCATGGTGCCGAACAGCGGATAGAAGGCGCCGGTGTGGGCAAACGCCAGCCCCATGGTGGCATCCAGGCCCGAGTAACGGGTCAGGTAGCCAATGCCGAACATCGCGCAGATGGTCAGCAGCGAGTACTTCACCAGCTTGATGGTCTCCCAGTACTCCCTGATGAGGCGCGGCACCGAATAGCCCATCAGCAAGCCACCCAGCAAGGCCGAGGCCAGGATGCCGGTACCGGCCATGGACAACACGTTGAAGCTGAACACGGCGCCTTCGGCGATGGGCTTGGGCACGACCGGCGGCACCTTCATCACTGCCTTGTCGAGCCCCGGAATGGCGAACTTCCATTGCCACAAGCCGTCCATCAGCTTCTTGAATTCCGGAATGCCCCAGACGAAGACAAACACCGTCAGGATCACCCACGGCATCCACGCCTTGGCCACCGAGATGCTGGCGGATGCGGCATTGGCGCGTGCTTCCGCGGCCACGGCGGCAGGGTCGTCGACCCTGGAGTCGTCATGGCGGCCCAGGATCTTGGTGGAGGTCCAGATTTCCCTGGGGTGCCAGACCTTCAGGAACAGCGTGAGGCAGCCCATCGAGACCAGCGCGGCGATCACGTCCACCAGCCAGGGGCCGTGGAAGTTCGAGACCAGGAACTGCGGCACGGCGAAGGTGACGCCAGCGACCAGGACTGCCGGCCAGATCGCCAGCATGCCGCGGAAACCCGCGAACGCCCAGATCAGCCAGAACGGCACCAGCACCGAGAAGAACGGCAACTGGCGGCCGACCATGGCCGACAGGTCCAGCAGGTCCAGGCCGGTGACCGATGCCAGCCCGATCAGCGGCGCGCCCAGCGCGCCGTACGCCACCGGCGCGGTATTGGCGATCAGCGCCAGGCCCGAGGCGGCCAGCGGCGAGAAGCCAAGCCCGATCAGGATCGCACCTGTCACCGCCACTGGCGTACCGAAGCCGGCGGCGCCCTCGAAAAAGGCGCCAAAACTGAACGCCACCAGCAGCAGTTGCAGGCGGCGGTCTTCGGTGATCCCGGAGATCGAGTTCTGCAGCACCCTGAAGGAGCCGTTCAGCGTGGTCAGCCGGTGCAGGAAGATGATGTTCAGCACGATCCAGCCGATCGGGAACAGGCCCGACACAATGCCCAGGCCGGCCGCCTTGCCCGCCATCTCGGCTGGCATGCCAAACACCGCGGCGGCAATGATCACGCCCACCACCAGCGCCAACCCGGCGGCCAGGTGTGCCTGCAAATGAAAAAATGCCAGCGAAGCCAGCAGTACGGCGACAGGAATGCCGGCAGCTAGCGTCGATAACGCCATGCTGCCTAGCGGGTCATAGACTTGACTCCACACGATGAATCCTCCTCGGGTTGGGCGGCAGGTTCTCTGGCTGGTTCTCTTCTGGTTGCCCCGGCCTGCCGTTTTGGCTCTTGTGCCGGCGTGCCGTGCCAGCCATGCATATCGACAAACATCGCGATGTTAAGGATGGGTTGCTGCCGCGCCGCCCTGAATTGGATCACTGTCATCATGAGCCGGCTTCAGGGATCAGGGTTTGCCTGGGGGCAGGCTGGCGCACTCGCTGCCCCATAGGCAGAGTACTCCAAACCAATCGCCAGGCAAATGTATGCTGGCAAAGTCCATGGTGGCAGAATGCACTGGCTGTCCTTTTGTGCCATGCCCGCGCAGCTGGCCAGTCAGGCATGACGGGGCGGCGTTCAAACCGGCGAGGGAGAATTGCCATGCATCACATCATTCCCGGCGGCGCCATGCTTGCCGCTTTTCTGCTGTCCAGCCTGTTGCTCGCGGTCACGCCCGGGCCCGCTGTCATCTACATCGTTGCGCGCACGCTTGGGCAAGGCAGGCTCGCCGGCCTGGCTTCGGTGGCGGCGGTGGTGGCGGGCAACCTGGTCAATGTGCTGGCGGCCGCCTTGGGGCTGGCGGCGCTGTTCGCGGTGTCGGCGCTGGCATTTTCCGTGTTCAAGTACGCGGGCGCGGCCTACCTGGTCTATCTCGGCTTGCGCGCACTGCGCGGGCGTCCGGCGGCTGCCGCCGATCCGGAGCCGGACGGCAAGGGCGCCGGGCTGCGGCGCGTGTTTCGCGATGGTTTCGTGGTGGCCTTGTTCAACCCCAAGACCACCTTGTTCTTCGCTGCCTTCCTGCCGCAGTTCATGGATCCGGCCATTGCTGCGTTGCCACAGAGCATTGCCCTGGGCAGCCTCTTCGTGCTGATCGCCTCCATCACGGATTGTTGCTACGTGCTGGCCGCGGCTGCCGTGTTGCCGCTGCTCTCCCGCTCAAGCGGCGTGCAGTCCGCGGGCCGCTACCTCACCGGCGGCGCGCTGATCGGGTTGGGGGTGCTGGCCGCCGTGTCGGGCGGCCGTCACGGCAAGTAGCCGGTGGCAGGCTGCCTGGTATCAGGTCAGCGGCAGGACCAGGATGCCGGCGGCGGCCGGCCTTGCCCGCATGGCGGCAATCCAGCGTTCAAGATGCGGGCGTGGCTGGTGCGTCACCGGGAGTCCCAGCCAGCGATGCGCGGCGCACGCCAGGGAGATATCGGCCATGGTGAAGCGGTCGCCGCAGATGAACTCGCGCTCGGCCAGGGCTTCGTCGAGCCGGGCCGCCAGCGGTTCGGTGCGTTCCAGGGCGCGGGCGACCAGGTCGGGGGCGCGCTGGCCGGCGGGCAGCCGCACCAGGTGACGGAACGCGTCGACCATGGCCGGGCTGAAGGCATTGGTCTGCCAGTCCATCCAGCGGTCGGCCAGGGCCCGCGCCTTGACGTCCTGGGGCCAAAGGCTATCCTCGCCGTCGCGCGCGCAGAGGTAGCGCACGATGGCGTTGGACTCCCACAACACGAAGGGTTCGCCACCGACGTCGGTGCCGCGGAAATCCTCGATCACAGGGATGCTGCGGTCGGGATTGAGCCGGACATAGGCTTCGGTATCGAGGTCGCCCTCGCTGACGCCAATGTCAATACGTTCGTGGTCCAGGTGCAGCTCGCGCGCGCACCAGACCACTTTCTGCACATTGATCGATGAGAGCCGACCCCAGATACGCAGCACGAAGTTCTTCTCCTGATGGCTTGGGCCGCTATGTGACTATGTGACTATGTGCCATAGGGCCCGGGCTGAAGGGCGATGTTGTTATCTTGCCATGAAGCCCGCCAGCGAGGAATCGGCCAGGAGATCTATGCGCCGTATCGGAACGACAGCCGGGCCGGGCCGGTCGACCGGCCCGGTTTGCCCGGTGCCTCAGGCTGCCTTGGCCTGCGGGGCGTGCCCGGCGATGGCTTCGCGGAACAGCGTGCCGAGGATGGCCACGCCCTCCTCGATGCGCTCCGGCGCCACCGTGACGAAGGCCAGGCGCAGCGCATTGCGGCGCGGGTTGCTGGCATAGAACGGCGCGCCCGGCACATAGGCCACATTGCGCCTGACCGCTTCCTCCAGGATCACCATGCTGTCCAGCCCTTCGGGCAGTTCCATCCAGATGAACATGCCGCCTTCCGGCGCGTTCCACGTCACGCCCTCGGGCATGTGGCGCGCGAGCGAATCCAGCATGGCCTGGCACTGCGCGGCGTAGAGCGTGCGGATGGTGGGGATGTGCGTGTCGAGCAGGCCGTCGCGCACCACCTCGTAGGCCAGGCGCTGGGTGAAGCTGGGCGTGTGCAGGTCCGAGGCCTGCTTGGCCTGGCACAGCTTGAAGTGCAGGTCGGGCGGGGCGATCACGAAGCCCAGGCGCAGGCCGGGAGCGAGGATCTTGGAGAAGGAGCCCATGTAGATCACGCCATCGGGATTCATCGACAGCAGGCTGGGCAACTGGTCGCCGCTGTAGCTCAGTTCACCGTAGGGGTCGTCCTCCACCAGCAGCACGCCGAGCTCTCGCGCGCGCGCCACCAGCGCCTGGCGGCGTTCCAGCGGCATGCGCCGTCCGGTGGGGTTCTGGAAGTTGGGCAGGGCGTAGAGGAAGCGCGCGCCGGCGGTCAGCTCGGGCGTGAGCGCTTMGGGCAGCAGGCTCTTGTCGTCTCCCGGCACCGAGACGAATTCCGGTTCGAACAGCGAGAACGCTTGCAGCGCGCCGAGGTAGCTGGGCGTTTCCACCAGCACCGGGCTGCCCGGATCGATCATCACCTTGGCGATCAGGTCCAGCGCCTGTTGCGAGCCGGTGGTGATCAGCACGCGCTCCACGTCCACTTGATGACGCTTGGCGATGAACTCGCGCAGCGGCAGGTAGCCTTCGGTGGCGGCGTACTGCAGGGCTGCCTGCGGGTTGTCCGCAAAGATCCGGGCCACCGCCTGTTCCATGGCCGCTACCGGGAAAGTGGCCGGGGAGGGCAGGCCACCGGCGAAGGAAATGACTTCCGGACGCTCGGTGACTTTCAGGATTTCACGGATAGCCGAGCTGGTCAGCTGTTGCGCCCGGCGGGAGATGGCCCAGTTCATGATGTTCTCTTGGTATGTGGGGAGTCGAATGGGATCGACTCAGTCAACGATAAAAAGCCGCGCACCGGTCGGGGTGGACGAACGGTGCGGTTCGGCGTGGTCKGCAACCTGGTAGCTCGTGCCCGCGCGGAGCACGAAATGCCGGCCGTCTTCCAGCTCGGTATGCAGTTCGCCTTCCAGCACAAACAGGATGTGTCCCTTGGTGCACCAGTGATCGGCGAGATACCCGGCAGAATACTCCACCATGCGAACGCG
The DNA here is from genome assembly GCF_056398885.1 of Cupriavidus sp. 01T418. Lineage (NCBI taxonomy): Bacteria > Pseudomonadati > Pseudomonadota > Betaproteobacteria > Burkholderiales > Burkholderiaceae > Cupriavidus > Cupriavidus sp. 01T418. The sequence goes on along the minus strand of NZ_JBFTQG010000054.1, from coordinate 26,544 downwards.
GATGTCGCCGAACTGGCGGGTGCGCCAGAGAGCTTCCCCGGTGTCGCCGGGGTGGCGGGTCGGGGTGATGCCGGACCAGTCGGTGGTGCCGAAAGGCAGATTGTCGATGCGCATGCGTGGGACGGATTCCTCTTGATGTTCAGCGGGGAGCCGACACCCGCAGGGGGGCGTAACGGCGCCCGGAACAAGCCGCTTTACTTTATTTCACTTCAACGATCATCTCGATCTCGACACAGGCGCCCAACGGGATCTGCGCCACGCCGAAGGCGCTGCGGGCATGCTTGCCGGCCTCGCCGAAAATTTCGGCCAGGAGTTCCGAGGCGCCGTTGGTGACCAGGTGCTGTTCGGTGAATTCCGGCGTGGAGTTGACCAGGCTCATCACCTTGACGATGCGGGTCACGCGGTCCAGGTCGCCGCCCAGGTGCGTGCTCAGCGTGGCCAGCAGGTCCACGGCGATGGCGCGCGCAGCGGCCTTGCCGTCTTCGGTGCCCAGGTCCTTGCCCAGCTTGCCTACCCACGGCTTGCCATCCTTGCGGGCGATGTGGCCTGAAAGGAATACGGTGTTGCCGGTTTGCTCAGCCATCACGTAGGCAGCGGCGGGGGCGCCGGCGCTGGGCAGTTCGATGCCGAGGCGGGCAAGAGTGTCATGGACGGACATAGGGTCTCCAGTCAGTGGGATCGTCCCGTTGGGATGGGGTGGGGTTCTTCGACGGCGGGCGCGGGCACCGGGCCCGCGGGGGCGCTGCGCACGGCGGTCCGGCGGCCCAGGGCCACCACCGCGATCACCGCCACCGCAAAAGCGAGGGTAACGGCATCGAGCGGCTCGGCCAGCATCAGGGCGCCGCCCGCCAGCGTGAGGAACGGCTGCAGCAATTGTATCTGGCCCACGCGCGCCACGCCGCCTTTTGCCAGACCGGCGTACCAGAACAGGAAGCCGATGAACATCGAGAACACCGATACATAGCCCATGCCGAGCCAGGCGCGCGGCGATGCAGCGGCGATCTGGCCGAGGTGCTGCAGCCCCAGCCAGGCCACCACCGGCAGCAGCAGCGGCAGCGCCACCGCCCAGCTGATGGTCTCCAGGCCGCCGAGCTCGCGCGACAGCTTGCCGCCTTCGGCATAGCCCAGCGCGCCCAGCACCATGGCCGCGAACAGCAGCCAGTCCGCATGCTGCAGGCCGCCCGCGCCCTGCCACAGCGCAAACGCGATCACCAGCGCGCTGCCGACGCCAGCTGATACCCAGAACGCGGGCGAGGGCCGCTCGCGCCCGAACCAGGCGGCAAAGACAGCCGTAGCCAGCGGCAGCAGGCCGGTAATGATGGCGCCATGGCCGGCCGGCACTTCGCGCATGGCCAGCGAGGAAAACAGCGGAAAGCCCACCACCACGCCCAGCGCGGTTACCGCCAGGCGCCACCACTGGCCGCCGCGGGGCCAGCGCGCGCGCGCAAAGGCGCCGCGCTGCCACAGCAGTACCAGCGCCAGCAGCGCCGCCACCACGGCCCGGCCCAGCGCGACGAATGTGGCGTCCAGCTCGGCCACTGCCATGCGGGTGAAGGGCAGGGTCTGGCTGAACACGGCCACGCCGGCAAAGCCAAGCAGCATGCCGCCGCCGTGGCTAGCGCCAGGGGCGGTGTGGCTGTGCGGGAGGGAAGAGGAATTGGTCGCCATGCCTTGTCACGCCGCGAACTGCACGACCACGCGCCGGTTGGTGCGGCTCTTCTTCTCGATCTTGGTCACCACCACCTGGCCGATTTCCCCGGTGGCCGCCACATGGGTGCCGCCGCAGGGCTGGCGGTCCACGCCGGGGATTTCGATGATGCGGATGGCATCGCTGCCTGCCGGCGGCGCCGCGCCCACGGTACGCACCAGTTCCGGCTGCGCGGCCAGCTCCTCGGGCGTGATGCGTTCGATGGCGACCCGGCTGTCGGCGCCGATCAGCGCGTTGAGCTGCTCGGTGAGCAGGGCTTTGTCGAGCGTGGATTCGGGCAGGTCGAAGTCGATGCGCGCCGTGTCGGGCGAGATGCCGCAACCGGTCACCGGCACCGGGATCAGCGAGCCCAGCAGGTGCAGGCAGGTATGCAGGCGCATCAGCCGGTAGCGGCGCGCCCAGTCGATGGAGACGGCGACGATATCGCCGGGCTCCGGCAGCGCGGCGCCCGCTTCAGGCACGTGCAGGATATGGCTGCGGTCCGGGGCGTACACCGTCTCCAGCAAGGCGATGGTGGCGCCGTTGGCCAGCTTGAGCGTGCCGGTATCGCCCGCCTGGCCGCCACTGCGGGCGTAGCACACGGTCTGGTCGAGTTCGATGCCTTCAGCATGCACGGCCACCACGGTGGCGGTGCAGCTGCCGAGATAAGCGTCGTCGTCGAAGCGTTTGCGGGTGGTGGACATCGGTTGGTTTTCCTTTTGCTTTTGTTGTTGTTCTTGTGGTTGTTGCTTTCTTAGCGCAGCGTGCGAATGCCGTCGGGCGTTTCTATCTCCGCGCTCAGTTCCGCGCGGGCGGACGCCTCCGGGACGAACGGGCCGCCGCCCAGCCATTGCATGGCCTCGGCAAGCCGGGCCGCCTGCGGATGGTGCGCCCGCAGGGAGCGCAGCGCCAGGCCCTGGTTTGGCAGCCGGGACGAAGGATGAGCCGATACATCCCACTGGATCAGCGTCGGGAGGATGCCGTCGCCGGGAATCGCCGCGGCAGCCGCATCGTCGCCCGGCCACGACGGCAGGCTGCCGTCTTCGGGCACGGTGATACGCCAGCGCAGGTCGCCACGGCGCATCGGGATGACCGGCGGGAGGCGATCGGGGTACTGCGCCTGCCACAGGGACAGGTCGGTTGGCCGCGCCACCCGCGCTACCCAGTGCAGCAGGAAGGGACCATGGCCCAACCGCGCCTGTATCGACTCGGAGTCCAGGCCAAACCAGCGCGGCCGGGTGGGCGCCGGCGCCTCGGGGTCGATGGCGATCACCTCGATGTAGGTCCCGCCGAACAGGCCGAGCAGGCAATTGTGCGTGCCCATGCCAGGGTGGGCGCCGCCCGGCAGGGGCGTCACGCCCAGCGCGTCGGCGACATGCTGCGCCCCCGCGGCAAGCGTGGGAGCGGCGATCACGAGGTGGTCAAGGGCTATCGGCATTGTGTGTTGATGGTAGACAAGGTTGTCGGTACAGTACCGGTACAGTTATGCAGAACATTCTCAGTACAGTGGCGGGAGCAAGGCATGAACAGCAGCGAACCGGTTGCACCAGGGCTCAAGGATAAAGGAGCCGGGGCAGACAGGCATGACGGCGTGGCCTCCCAGGCGGGAGAGCAGGCGCGGCCGTTGCGCCTGGTGCTGCCGCCGCCCACCGAGCGCATGCCCGATCCGGTGCCCTCGGCGCAAATGACGCTGGTGGAGCAGCTCACCGAATGGGCGCGGCTGCGCATCGACGAGCGGGTGTTCCGCGCCGGCATGCGCATGCCCTCGATCCGCCAGCTCGCGCAGGAAAAAGGCATCTCCCGCTTCACCGTGGTCGAAGCCTACGAGCGGCTGGTGGCGCTGGGCTACCTCGAATCGCGCCGGGGCTCGGGCTTCTACGTGCGCGAGCGGACGCCGCAGGCGGCGGCGGTGGCGCCGGTGGCCACCGGCGCGCGCAATATCGACGTGACCTGGCTGCTGCGCAGCATGTTCCACTCCACCGAGCCGCATAAATCGCCCGGAATGGGCTTCCTGCCCAACGACTGGCTGGACGGCGAACTGATCGCCAGCGCGCTGCGTGGCCTGGGCCGCCAGCCGGGCAACCATTTCCTCGCCAGCGGCACGCCCCAGGGCTTCCTGCCGCTGCGCCAGCAACTGCGCAACCGCCTGGCCGAACTGGAGATCGGCGCCACTCCGGACCAGATCGTGCTGACCTCCGGCATTACCCAGGCGCTCGACCTGATCGCCCGGCTCTACCTGCGCCCGGGCGATGCCGTACTGGTGGGCGATCCGGCCTGGTTCGTCATGTTCGGCCGCTTTGCCGCCCAGGGCGCGCAACTGATCGGCATGCCCTACACCGCCGAAGGCCCGGACCTGGAGGCGCTGGAACGCATCCTGCAGGCGCGCCGGCCACGCCTGATGGTGATCAACTCGGTCCTGCACAACCCGACCGGCACCTCGCTGTCGGCCGCCAAGGCCTTCCAGCTGCTGCGGCTGGCCGAGCAATACGACCTGCTGATCGTCGAGGACGACATCTACTGCGACCTGTGCCCGCCCGGCCATGCCGCCACCCGGCTGGCCAGCCTGGACCAGCTGCGCCGGGTGATCTACCTGGGGAGTTTTTCCAAGACGCTGGCTGCCAACCTGCGCGTGGGCTTTATCGCCGCCCACCCGGAACTGGCCGCCAGCCTGACCGACAGCAAGCTGCTGGCGGGCCTGGCCTCGCCCGAGATCAACGAGCGTGTGCTTTATAAGGTGCTGACGGAAGGGCACTACCGCAAGCACGTGGAACGGGTGCGCAACCGGCTCGACCGCGCCCGCGACGAGACCCGGCGCACGCTGGAACGGATGGGCCTGGCGCTCTTTCCCGGCCAGCACGCCGGCATGTACCTGTGGGCGGACACGGGCYGGGATACCAATGCCGTGGCCGTCGCCGGCCACGAAGAGGGCTACCTGTTCGCCCCCGGCAGCCTGTTCTCGCCTTCCCAGATGCCCTCCGGCTGGATGCGCTTCAACGTGGCCAGCAGCCACGATGCCGAGATGCTGGCCTTCCTGGCGCGCCAGCTGGAACGGCGCTAGCGCAGCAGGTACGCAGCAGGTACCTGCACGCCGCATCTTGAAAACCACGCCGCCGCCCCTACCTTTGCGGACACCGGCCTGATGCCGGGCCGGCACCTGGAGGGGGCGGCCTGGCTCTGCCACATTGCCCAGATTCCCAAGATTCCCAAGCTTGCCAAGAGGAGAACCATGACCGCACCGCACGAGACGATGAGCTTCCAGGCGGAAGTGAAGCAACTGCTGCACCTGATGATCCACTCGCTGTACAGCAACAAGGAAATTTTCCTGCGCGAGCTGGTATCGAATGCTTGCGACGCCACCGACAAGCTGCGCTTCGAGGCGATAGCCAATCCGGCCCTGCTCGAGAACGACGCCGACCTGGCCATCCGCATCGAGGCCGACCCAAAGGCGCGCACGCTGAAGATCACCGACAACGGCATCGGCATGAGCCGTGACGAGGCGATCCGCAACCTCGGCACCATCGCCCGCTCGGGCACCAAGGAATTCTTCCAGCAGCTCTCCGGCGACCAGCAGAAGGACGCCGCGCTGATCGGCCAGTTTGGCGTGGGCTTCTACTCGGCCTTTATCGTGGCCGACAAGGTCACGGTGGAAACGCGCCGTGCCGGCATGCCCGCGAGCGAAGCCGTGCGCTGGGAAAGTGCCGGCGACGGCGAGTTCAGCGTGGACGCCATCGATCGCGCCGAGCGCGGCTCCACCGTCACGCTGCACCTGCGCGAAGGCGAGGACGATTTCCTCTCGGCCTGGAAGCTCAAGGGCATCGTCCATAAGTACTCCGACCATATCTCGCTGCCGATTCGCATGCCCAAGGAAGTCTGGGATGCCGAAGCCAGCGCCTACAAGGCCACCGGCGAGTGGGAAAGCGTCAACCAGGCCAGCGCCCTGTGGACCCGTTCCAAGTCGGACATCACCGAAGAGCAGTACACCGCCTTCTACCAGCACATCGCGCACGACAACGAAGCGCCGCTGGCCTACACCCACAACCGTGTCGAAGGCCGCAGCGAATACACCCAGCTGCTGTACGTGCCGGCGCGCGCGCCGTTCGACCTGTGGGACCGCAACCACAAAGGCGGGCTCAAGCTCTACGTGAAGCGCGTCTTCATCATGGACGACGCCGACCAACTGCTGCCGGCCTACCTGCGCTTCGTCAAGGGCGTGGTGGATTCGGCCGACCTGCCCCTCAACGTCTCGCGCGAACTGCTGCAGGAAAGCCGCGACGTGAAGGCCATCCGCGAAGGCTGCACCAAGCGCGTGCTGTCGATGCTGGAAGCGCTGGCCGACAGCGAGGACGAAGCCGAACGCACCAAGTACACCACCTTCTGGCAGCAGTTCGGCCAGGTGCTCAAGGAAGGCCTGGGTGAAGATGCTGCCAACCTGGAGCGCATCGCCAGGCTGGTGCGCTTCGCTTCCACGCATCAGGACAGCGCCGAGCAGAGCGTGGCGCTGGCCGCCTACGTGGGCCGCATGAAGGAAGGCCAGGACAAGATCTACTACGTCACGGCCGATAGCTGGTCCGCGGCCAAGTCGAGCCCGCACCTGGAAGTGTTCCGCAAGAAGGGCATCGAAGTGTTGCTGCTGACCGATCGCGTGGACGAGTGGATGCTGTCCTTCCTGCGCGAGTTCGACGGCAAGGAACTGGTCTCGGTGGCACGCGGCGACCTGGAACTGGGCGCCCTGGCCGATGCCGACGAGAAGGCCGAGCAGGAGAAGGCCGAAGGCGACTGGAAGGCAGTGCTGGATGTCGCCAAGACCGTGCTGGAAGGCAAGGCCAAGGACGTGCGCGTCACGCTGCGCCTGACCGAATCGGCCTCTTGCCTGGTTTCCGACGAAGGCGACATGAGCGGCTACCTGCAGCGCATGCTGAAGCAGGCCGGCCAGAAGGCGCCGGACGCCCAGCCGATCCTGGAGCTGAACCCGGACCACGCGCTGGTGCAAAAGCTGCGCGCACTGGTGGAAGCCGGCCCCACGGACGAAGCCTTTGGCGATCGCGTGCATGTGCTGTTCGACCAGGCCATGCTGGCCGAGGGCGGCACGCTGGACGATCCGTCGGCCTACGTGCGGCGCATCAACAAGCTGCTGGCCTGACGCACCGCCGGCTACGCTGCGTCGTAGCGGTGGCTTGCTCCCCTCTTCCGCTGATGGAAGAGGGGCCGGGGGAGAGGGGCAGGCGTTCGCAGCAAGCCAACGCACGCAAGCCGCGCACGCGCCTGTCTTCCCTCCGGGCCCGCCGGCGCCCGCGCAGTACACTAGCCCCATGCCAGCCCCTTCCCCAGAATCCCTCCCGCTTCTCCCCCCCGATCTCCAGCAAGGCCTGCCCCCGGTCATTGACCGGCACACGCGCGTGCTGGTGCTGGGCAGCTTTCCGGGCGCGGCTTCCCTGGCGGCGCGGCAGTACTATGCGCACCCGCGCAACCAGTTCTGGCCGCTCCTGGGTGCGCTGACCGGCGAGGCGCTGCCCGACTTGCCTTACGCGGAGCGGCTGGTGCACCTGCTGTCCCATCGCATCGGCGTGTGGGATGTGCTTGGTGCCTGCGTGCGCGAGGGCAGCCTGGACTCCAATATCCGCTATCCGCAGGCCAACGACTTCGCGCGGCTGCATGCGCTCGCGCCCGAGTTGCGCCGCGTCGGCTTCAACGGCGGCACTTCGGGGCGTTTCGCTGCGCAGTTCGCGGCGGCAGGCTATGAGACAGTGGTGCTGCCATCGTCGAGCCCGGCGCATGCGGCGCGCAATTTCGAGCAGAAGCTGGCGCTGTGGCGTGCGCTCCTGTCACAATCCCTCCCGTAAGAATAAGCAGGCGCGAACGTTTCCGGACAGTGCAGTCGGGGGTGGTATCGTACGCTTTTGGTCGCTGCGTCGATGTTACGCAGGCGCAACGCCAGGATATCAAGGAGATGGGACATCAGCCGCCATGGTGGATTCGGATTACCCGCAGTTCTTTCGTCCGCTGACGCTGAAGAGGCGCCGGCTGATCGCTGCCTGCATCCGCGCATTCTATGCGCGGCTTTATGGTTCCCATGCCGACTACCGTTCCATCCTCGGGCGCGAGGACTTGCGTGACCTGTTTGTTCAGACCATGCAGTCCGCCACGCTGCCGGCCGACCTGGCCGGAGAAGATGGCGAAGACGGATTCGCAGCCGGTGACCTTGCCGACGACCAGAAGCTGGCAAGCGCCATCGTGCGTCTGCTCGTCGCGGACGGCTGGCTCGAAACCGCCGAGGATCGCGTTCGACTGGTTACCGCCTATCGCTTCACCCGCGCCGGCAAGATCTTCGCTCAGGCGCTGACGCTGGCCGACCGCCCACGCGAACGGACCCGCCAGCGCAACATGCGCTCCTGCAAGAATGCTCTGGGTGCCTTCATCGAGCGCCGCGACGTGGAGGACCTGCTTGACGCCTATGAGTATGCCGATCGCGTCATTGCCGACCTCTCCGAGGACATCGAGCTCTTCTACGACCTGGCCCGCAAGATATTGCTCGATGCACATGTGCAGGGCAATTGGGATGGGTTCATCGAGTTCGTCGAGCGACGTTTTCGTGATGAGTTCTCGCCCCGGCTGGTCTATGACAATGCCGAGCGCCACCGGCTGGACATCGGGGCGCTGATCGAACGTCTTAACGAGTTGAGCGCAGCCGAGATGCAGGCCATTGACGATGACCTGGCCAACCACGCGGCATGGGCCGCGCAGGCCGCGCCGGACGGGGCTATCTTGAGATGGATGCTGGATCGGATCGACGAGATGGTGACCGCGGCCTGCCGGACGAAGCAGCCGGAATTGTTCCGGGCCATGGAAAGCTATGTCCGCCGCCATGTGGTTTTGCTGTCGCAGAGCCTGTTCATGGGGGCATCGGGCAGCGGGGCCGCGTTGTCCACCTTGATTCGCCGCCTGGGGGAGATGCCGGAGCGGGAGCAGGGCGCGTGGCTGGAGCGGCAGGGAGCGGCGCTCGCACCGGTGAGCGTGGCGTTGTATGATCCCGCCGCGGTGCAGCCGAGAAAGGCTGCCGAGCGTAACCGGGCGCAGGCCGTGAGCATTGTTCCGGAGATCACGCGGGAAGAGCGGTTGCGTCAATTCGTGCGGCAAGCGGAGGAGCGGGCCTTCTCCTTGTCGCATCACGATGTCGTGAATTACCTGCTCGGTTCCATGGATGGCACGGGCGCGCTGCGCCTGTCCGGGTTGCCGGTCGACGATGCCATCCAGGCGTTATCGTTGTTGCGGGCCGTCGAGGCAGCACGGGACCATGACGGACTGGAGGTGGAGCGGCTAGACGCCGAGCCGCTGGACAATGCCATCATGTCGGGCACCGACTATGCAATCAGGAGGCGCCACATCGGCCATGGATGAGATTACGATTGGGCAACTGGTGGAAGCGGAACTGAAGGCGAGGGGCGTCAGGCCGGAGGCGTTCCGGCAGATTCTCGGCCGCCTGTTCGGGCTGTCCATCCTGCACCGGGAGGACAGCGCCATCGAGCGTCAGCTCTACGACGACGCCGTGCGTATCGAGGGCCTGCTCAATGCGTATTTCGATGTGGGCGGGTTCCGGCTGCTGCACGAGCGGCATCAGAGCTATTTTCGGCTTTACCCGCCGGGGGCGCGCGTGCCGGGATTGCCCGCCGAGGACGATGCGATCGCGGTGGACGCCGTGCGGGCGAAGCTCTCTGCCGATTTCGTGGCATGCTGCCTGGTGCTGCGCTTGCTGTACAACGAAAGCCTGCGGCAAGGCTCGATCAACGAACGCAACGAGGCGCTCGTCACAGTGGAATACCTGAATGCCACGCTGACTGCGCAGGCGCGCCGCTCACTGCCGGCCAAGACTGCGCGGGAGAAGCTCTTCGCCGACCTGAAGCGTGCCCGCCTGATCGATTACCGGGCGGATTCCGAGGTGGAAGATGCCGACGCTCTGGTCGCCATTCGTGGCACGATCCTGCAGTTCGTGGCGGATTCCGCCATCGATGCCCTGCTGGCGGAAACACGCACGCCCGTGTCGGCCGTCACGCCGCCGGAGCCTGACGATGAAGCTTGAGAAGCTCATCCTGGTCAACTGGGGTTTCGTGGTGTCCCGGGAATACCCCTTTGGCGACACCACCTTGCTGTCGGGTTCGACCGGCGTTGGGAAGTCCTCTTTCCAGGACGCGATCCAGCTGGTCATGACCGGCGGCAAGCAGCACATCAACGTGTTCAACTCGGCGCAGGACGAGAGCGGCGCCTCGCGCGCGGGCGGCAAGGTGAGGCGGACGCTGGCGTCCTACGCGGTAGGCATGCGCGACAACCTCTGCGTCCGGCCGTATGGGTCGCACACCTATGTCGTCGCCGTCTTCGCGCCCGATGCCGGGGAGTCCGCCGAGCCATTCACCGCCGTGGTGGCCGTGGAAGCCGCCGTGTCCGGTACGCGCGAGCAAGGCCGCAGTGTCGACGTGGCGCGCAAGCTCTACTTTGTGCTGCCGGGCAGCCGCGCGATGGAGGCGGATTTCATCGAGTCGCGCAAGGCCAATTCGATTACGGCGGTGAAGGTCGAGGATATCTACCATCGGCTGCGGCAGCGCTATCCGCGCGTCCTGCCGTTCGAGAACAGCATCGAAGACTATCTGTGCAAGCTCTATGCCGAATTTCGCGGTGGCGGCAAGACGCTGGTCGGGCCGCGCGAGGCCGAAGCGGCGGCGCGGGCTTTCGTCCAGTCCATTGCCCGCAAGACCGTCGGCTCGGTGGACGAGCTGATCCGGGAGCAGGTGCTGGCCGAGCCTGATTTCTCCGATCAGATCGGGCATATCGCGTCGCTCATGCAGAACGTGCAACGTCTGCGCAAGATCGCCACCGAATTACTGGCGTGCCGGGAGCGGCTGGGCGTGCTGAAGGCGCACGCAGATGCGTTCCTTGCCGCGTTCGAAGAGGCCATGGAGGCCGAACTGGGCGAGGCGGTGCGCCTGCAGCAGGATGTCGAGGAGGAGATCCAAAGACTGCAGGCCTGCCGGCGCCTCGCCTTGGTCGATGTGGAAAAGCAGCAGGCGCTTGCCGACCGGCATGCACAGGCGCTAAAGCGCGCCACGGAATTGCACGGCACTGCCAAGGGGCGGCTCAATGGCAATCCGGTGGCGCAGGATCGCGAACGGATCGGCCGCGAGATAGCCGTGGCCACCGAAGGTCGATCCCGTATCGCGCTGGACGTCCTGGCCGCCCTGACGGGTTTGCGCGGCGTGCTGGACGAACTGGCTGCCCTGGCTAAACTGCCAGCAGGACCGGTCTGCGCCTACGCACCCCATGCGGAGCGGCTGGTTGTCGATGCCGCGCCGATCGATGCCGCCGACGGCCAGGCCGCCGCGCGCGAGCTGGCGGCGATGCTGACAGGCGCGCCGATCGACCCGGCGAGCCTGCGGCGCGACCGGTTCGCCAGGCTGGATGCCGCTCTGGCTCCCATTGCGCAGCGGCTGCACGGCGCCGATGGCCTGTATGGGGCAGTGGTTCAGGAGCAGGCGCGGGAGTCGGATCGCGCTGCCGCCCTGCAAGGGGAAATCGATGACCTGAAGCGGCGCCGGCAAGGGCTGGAAGATGGTCACTTTGACTTGCCGGCGCATGTGGAGGCCGCGGTCCGATATCTCGAAGCCCGGATGCCGGGCGCCCGTCCAAGGGTGCTTTGCAACCTTGTCCAGCCGCGGGAGGGCTCACGCTGGCAGAACGCCATCGAAGGGCTTCTGGGCGGCAACCGCTTCGTGATCCTGGTGGACGCGCAGTACGAGGCGAGCGCCATCCGGGCACTGCGGCACGAGCTGCCGGCGGCCAGGCAAGGACGAGAGGCTTCCGTGGTGCAGGGTGAACTGGCCAGGCGGCGGGCGGAAAACCAGGCGCTGTCGCCCGATGCCGTGCTGCAGGAACTGGTGATCGCCGATGAGACCGCGCGCGCCTATCTGATTGCAAGCTACGGCCGTTATGTCAAGGTGGCGGATGCGCAGGCACTGCGCGGCGCGCCACAGGCACTGACCGTGGACGGCATGGCCAGCGGCGGCTTCAAGATGTTTTCGTCATGGGTGGAGGACGGCGAACTTGCCTTCGGTGCCGAGGCGCGGCGCAAGCGCGTGGTGCGGCTTGCCCGGCAGATCGATGAAAAGACGCGGGAGAGGGACGCACATCGCGCAAGCGCCGCGGCGTTGGCCGCATGGGGCGCGCGTCTGCTCGGCCTGAAGCACGTGCCTGTCGCACCGATGCTGGACAAGCTGGGTGAGACGCAGCGCGGACTGAGTAGTCTCGCGGCGCAGCTCGCCAGTCTGGATGACGCCGATCTCATCGTGCTGGAGCGCCGCGTGGCGCGTGCGGAGCAGCTATTGGACGGCCACCAGCGCCTATCCAATACCGCGTCACGCTCAGCGGGCGAAGCGGCCGGCCGGGCGCGTGGCTTCGAAGCGAGCATCGCTGGCGCCGAAGCCAGGCTTGTCGGGTGCCAGGACGGCGTGAGACAGGTCAACGCCCGCGTGGCTGAACTGATCCGGCTCAATCCGCACTTCGATCCGGTCCGGTTGGACCAGCGTGCCCGGGAAGCGGCCAAGGAGCAGACCTCCGCGTCCTTCGATGGACGGCGGCGCCAGCAAGCCGGCCTCTACCGCCAGGAGCGCGAGGCATTCGAGCGGAAACTGGAGGCACACAATCTCTTGTCTTCCTCGTTCGATGAGCGGGTCGACTTTCAGCCTTGCCAGTCGACGCAGGGGGAGTACGAGTGGCAAGCCTATGGCGGCGTACCCGCCGCCCGGCGGCAGATCTCGGCCATGCTCGAACGGCTCGACCAGGTGCGCATTCTCAACAACACCAGCGAGCTGCGGGGCGCCGAGAAGAGCTTCAACAATACCTTCAGCACGCATTTCGCGCTGGCCGTACGCACCGCCGTGGAGCAGGGCATCGATCCGCTCAAGCGGCTCAATGAGAAGCTCAGGCGCCTGGCATTCGGCGAGGACCGTTTCGAGATCGAGTACGGGCAGATGGTCAAGGAGTACAAGAAGTACTTCGACCTGTTCCAGGAACTGAATCGGCTGGCCGAGACGCAAACGCCGGTGGATCTGTTCTCGGCGGTTGAAGGCGTGCTGTCCGCCGACAGCCTCGTGGCGCTGGACGACATCAAGCAGCTATTGCTGGACACCAACCGCGATCACGCGTTGCGGCGACTGAAGGACATAGCGGACTACCGCAACTATCGCCAGTATGACATCCGCAAGTATTCGGAAGATGGACGCGAGGCGTCCCTGGCGAGAATGGCGACGTTCTCGGGAGGCGAGCTGATGACGCCAGCCTATCTCGTACGGGCCGCTGTGCTGGCCCAGGCATTTCGCCAGTTCGAGAAGACGCCGAGCCTGAAGCTCATGATGATCGACGAGGCCTTCGACAAGATGGACGAGGGTCGCACCGCCGCCGTGATGCGCTATCTCAATGAGAATCTTGGCCTGCAACTGGTGGTGGCCATGCCGTCCCGCGCATCCGGCCCCCTGCTCGAGTTGTTCAGTTTCGAGCATCGCTTTTCCCTGATGAAGGTGGAAGGTCTGGCAGGGGAACTCGATAGAATTACCGAAGTGGACAGTTCCCTGTTGAAGGCTGACCGGTTGCATGCCCTCTGGACTGAGCGCCGGGCGACGGTGCGGCGTGAAGCGGTAAGTCAGTTCGACTTGCAGGAGGCACGCAAGCAGTTGGTCTCGGACATGGGGACATGAGCGCCGACGGCATTCCGGGGCGCCGGCAGGCCGCCCTCACCGCGTTGCTGAATACGCTGGTGGACCGCATCGAGGCGAAGCCGTTTGCCGAGCGGCGCCGCGATATCAGCTTCCCGCTGAGTGCCGGAACGTGGCCGGAATTTTTCGCGATCGCCGTCCACGGCGAACGCATGTTCGTGTGGCGCGCCCTGGAAGCGCTGCAGGCGCAGCCCGGGTTGGCGCTGGTGCTCGACCAGCGTCGCGGCCAGCGGGATCTTGATATCTGGGAGCGCTCACCAAAGCTCGTCATTGCCGCGCAAGCGGAAGCGTTTCTTCGCGACGAGACGGGGCGCCAGCCCAGTGCCGTGGTCGCCTGGATGGCGCAGTGGCGGCAGGCTGTGACGGCGCGTTTCGGCAATGCGGCGCTGTGCGAGCGGCTGCTGTCCCGTCCCATCCTCATCCTGCCACGTTCGCCGGAGCAGGTGCTGGAGCGTCTTGCGGGCATCCCGGCGCTTGCCGGCGAGCAACTCATGCTCCATGAGGTGGCAAGCCGGCAGTTCTGGGGCTTGTCAAAAATTCTCAACGGCCAGCAAGAGACTATTGCCCTGTTGCTTGACACGGATGTCTGCCCCTTTCCGGACAAGCCGGTGCAATTGCTGGTAGCCGCCCGCACAGCCGATCCTGCTGCCCCGATCCTGTTTGTGGAAAATGCCGCAACGTTCGAATCGATGGCAGCGGGGAGGCTGAGCGCCGCCGAAGGTTTTATCCTGATCTACGCATCGGGATACAAGGCGAGCGCGAGGCGGCTGCGCCAGTCGGGTGGCAGCTCCGTCTATTTTTCCCCGGGCGTGTTCGAGCGGAATGCGGCATTGGGACGTAGCTTTCTTGCATGGCTGCATGGCACCGACGTCACGCTCCCGGTTTATTTCTGGGGCGACCTGGATTTTGCGGGAATGGATATTCTCAAGGAGTTGCGCGTGGTATTCCCAGGCGCGCAAGCGTGGCAGGCTGGCTACGATGCGCTGCTTGCACGCCTGCTCGCGGGGGAGTCCCACGCGCCGGGCGAAGCAAGGAAGACGGGCCAGGCCGATCCGGGCCTTACCGGCTGCCCTTATGCGGACGAAGTGCTGCTGCCAGCACTACGCAGGCTGGGCCGATTTGTCGACCAGGAGAGTCTGTAGCGTCCCGGCTGCGAATAGGCGGTGTCAAAGTAGCCATAGCATGCCGCGTCATCGCCGGCGCGCGCTCCGCCCGCCGTTTCGGGGTGAACCGGAGCCATGGCGCGCACATCTGTCACAATCTCGGGCATGAGTGCCGGTGGAGAGTCTGCCGGCGGGCGCTTTGCAGGATAGATAGACAATGTCGTATTTTGGAATTGGCTTTCACGTCATCATCGCCGTGTTCTTCGCGGTGCACGCGGTGCGCACGCAGCAGGGCATGTATTGGCTGCTGATCCTGTTCGCCTTCCCGGGGCTGGGCAGCCTGGTGTATTTCTTCGCCATCTACTTGCCGGGCCTGCGCCAGACGCGCGGCGCGCGGGCCGCCACGCGCGCCATTGGCCAGCTGGTCGATCCCAACCGCGCGGTACGCGAGGCGCGCGACGCATTCGACCGCGCGCCCACCGTTGATCACCGCATGCGCCTGGGGGCCGCTTTGCTGGATGCCGGCGACCCCAAGGCTGCACTGGAACATTACGAGGCCGCCGCCAGCGGTCCGTTCGCCACCGACCCGGCGCTGCTGCTGGGCCTGGCGCGCGCGCAGTTCGCCACGGGCGGCCATGCCGCCGCCGTGGCCGCGCTGGAGCGCCTGTTCGCGGCCCAGCCGCAGTCTCGCCAGCAGGCCGATCCGGCCTTGCTGTATGCCCGCGCGCTGGCAGCCTCGAACGCGCCGGGCACGCGCGCCGCATTCGGGCAGGCGCTCACCTGCGCCAGCGATGCCGCCGCGCGCTGCCTGTTCGCCGACTGGCTGACAGCGCAGGGCGAGCCGGCCGACCGCGAGCGCGCCCAGGCGCTGTACGCCGAGATCGTGCACGATGGCAAGCACTGGCCGCGTCACGCCCGGGAGCACAACAGCGAATGGCTGCGGCGTGCCCAGGCTGCGCTCGGCAAGGCGTGACTTGAACGATCTGGCGCCGGCAGCTGGCATATCGCGGGACCATCGCCTGCCACCTTGTTATGTGCCGCCTACGCTGGTGGCACGCCGATTTGTTTTTTCCTGACCACCATGACTCTTCTCAAACGCAAATCCATCGAAGCCGTGGCCTCGCGCCGCCCCGCGCGTGGCACGCGCAGCCGCGACGGCGCGGCAGCGCTGCGCGAGGAAAAACGCATGACGCCGCGCTTCGCGCCGGTGACCTTTTCTGAAATGGAAGGCGTGCGCTACCTGCATTTCGGCACGGAATGGGTGCAGGGTGCGATGCGCTTGCGCAAGCCCGATGCCATCGAACTGGAGTACGCGCAGCAGATGATGGCGTGGCTGCTGTTCCTGTCGCCATCGGCACCGGATTTTCATGTGACGCAACTGGGGCTTGGCGCCGCCGCGCTGACCAAGTTCTGCCATCGCCAGTTCAGCCGTGCACGTGTTACCGCGGTGGAACTGAATCCTTCCGTGATCGTGGCCGGGCGCAGCATGTTCGGCCTGCGCGAGGACGACGAGCGCCTGACCGTGCGCGAGCAGGATGCCTGGGACTATGTGATGGATGGCGCCCACACGGGTGCCCTGGACGTGTTGCAGGTCGACCTCTACGACGCCACCGCGCGTGGGCCGGTGCTGGACACCACGGCCTTTTACAAGGCCTGCCGCCGGGTGCTGAAAGCGCCGGGCGTGATGACCATCAATCTGTTTGGCGACCACGACAGCTTCCCCAGGAATATCGTGCGGATCTGCGAGGCATTCGATAACCGCGTGCTGGTGTTCCCCGAAGTGCATGACGGCAATGTCATTGCCCTGGCTTTCAACGGGCCGGCGATCGATGTGCCGTGGGAGGTGGTGGAGGCGCGCGCCGAGGTGGTGGAGGACGCTACCGGTTTGCCGGCACGCGACTGGGTCAGGAAACTGCGGGCGGCGAATGCGCGGCAGGAGGACGGCCTGCGCATTTGATCGGGAAGCGGAGGATCTGCTTCCCGCGGCGCCGGCTTTGAACGCCGGCGCCGCGAGGGCAGCACTCGCTTACTGCTTGTGGAAGAACTGCGCGAGCGACCATTCGTCGGTTCGCGCTTCGTACTTCAGGTCCTTGCGCATCGCCCACATCGCCAACTGGCTGTGCGACGGGATGATGGCGTGATCCGCCAGCGCGAACCTGGCCGCGGCACGTGCATTTTCCTCGCGCGCCTTGTCGCTGCTCACCGTGGTCAGCGATTTCTCGATCAGCTGGTCAAGCTGCGGATTGCTGTACTTGCCCCAGTTCCACGTTCCGTATCCCGTCTTGGGGTTCGGTGTGCCGGTGATCGAGCGCAGCGCCACGTCGGCCGCCGCCGATCCCCAGCCCAGCATCTCGAAGGAAAAGTCGCCCTGGCGCGCGCGCGTGAAATACGCCGCCACCGGCAGCGTCTCCACCTTGGTCTGGATGCCGATGCGCGTGAGCATGCTGGCGGTGGCCTGCGCCACCGCGGCATCGTTCAGGTAGCGGTTATTGGTCGCGTGCAGCGTCAGCCCGAACCCATCCGGATAGCCCGCCGCGGCCAGCAGCTTCCTGGCGCCTTCGGGGTCGTAGGCCTCGGGCTTGGTGCCGGGATGGCCGAAGATCTGCGGCGAGACGATCGAGGAGGCCGGCACGGCCAGGCCTTCCATGATGCGGCTGACGATGGCGTCGCGGTTCAGGGCCTTGCTGATGGCGGCGCGCACGCGCGCGTCCTTGAACGGGTTCTTGCCGAGCGGCTTGCC
The DNA here is from genome assembly GCF_056398885.1 of Cupriavidus sp. 01T418. Lineage (NCBI taxonomy): Bacteria > Pseudomonadati > Pseudomonadota > Betaproteobacteria > Burkholderiales > Burkholderiaceae > Cupriavidus > Cupriavidus sp. 01T418. The sequence continues at coordinate 9,261 of NZ_JBFTQG010000054.1, read as the reverse complement.
GGCCTTGTCGGTGACGAAGGGCGGGTTGTCGCGCGACTGGTCCATCTGCCAGAAGATGGTGCGCCACGAAACCTGCTGCTCGATGCGGAACTTGGGGTTCTGCCTGAGCCTGGCCACGTCGGCGGAGGGCACGCTTTCGATCACGTCGACATCGCCCGAGAGCAGTGCCGCGCTGCGCGCGCCGTTGTCCGTGATGATGCGGAAGATCGCGCGATCCCATTCGGCCTTGGGGCCCCAGTAGTCGGGGTTCCTGGCCATCACGATTTCCTGCCCGCGCGCGAAGCGCACGAACTTGAACGGCCCGGTGCCGATCATCGCCTTGCCCGAATCGAAATCGGCCTGGGTCAGCGTGGCGGCGATCTTCTTCGGCATGATCGGCACGCTGTTGAGGTCGTTGGCCAGGTTGGCGTAGTTGGGCACGCTCATGGTCAGGCGCACGGTGAGCGGGTCGGGCGTGTCGATGCGCGCGATGGGCTTGGTGTAGCTGGTGAAAGAGCCCGGGCTGTTGGTGAGCTTCTCGGGGCGCTCCAGCGAGGCCTTGACGTCTTCGCTGGTGAACGGCGTGCCGTCATGCCATTTCACGTTGGGGCGCAGCTTGATTTCCCAGGTGATGGCGTTGACCGGCTTCCACGACAGCGCGAGACCCGGGATGTAGCGGGCGTTCTTGTCCATGAACACCAGCGACTCGAAGATATGTAGGGCGATGGCGTTGTTCGGCCCGGCGTTGTTCCACTGCGGATCCATCGAGGTCACGTCGGCGGACAGGCCGACGCGCAGGTCTTCGGCCTGCGCCGCGCCGGCGGGCAGCAGCATCAGCGCGGCGCTGCCGAGCGCGATGGCGGCGCCGGCCTTGAGCAGCGCGCGGCTGGGCGACAGTGCGGTCTGGCGGCCGGAAGGTTGACGTGTGCGGCGTGGTGTGGCGTTCATCGAGATGCGCTCCTCGTACGAGCCGTCGCCCGCATGGATGGGCGGCGGCGGGTTCTCAGAAGGGGTGGCTGGGCTTGCCGGCCCGCTCGCTCACCCCGGCTGTGCGCATTGTGCCGTCAAATCGACATCGGCGTGCGACATGCGCGTCATGTCCTGATGCGCGCAGCAGCGGGTGGGCCTTGTTCGTGCCTCTGGCCGGCGCCGTGGCCCCGTGCGCCACGGCAGCCGGTAGAATCCCGCCCATGTTCGCCAACTCCCGCACCATCACCTCGGCCCAGGCCGATGTCCACGAGCACCTTGCGGCGCGCGTCGCCCGCCACCTGAACGAGCCCTTTCGCAAGCCGATCGGCGAGCCCAGCCGGCGCGCGCTCGATCTTGCGCTGCAGCAATGGCAGCAGGCCGGCGCCGCGCCGCTGATCCTGGATGCCGGCTGCGGCGTGGGGGAGAGCACCTTGCGCCTGGCGACTGCCTTCCCCGGCCACTTCGTGATCGGCGTGGACCAGTCGGAGAAGCGGCTCACCGGCGGCAAGGACTGGTGGGAGGGGCCGATGCCTGCCAATTTTGCGTGGGCCCGCGCTGACCTGGTCGATGTCTGGCGGATGTTGCAGGCGGATCAGGTGCCGGTGGAGCGCCATTACGTGCTTTATCCCAACCCCTGGCCAAAGATCGGCCATCTGGGGCGGCGCTGGCAGGGCCATGCGGTGTTCCCGGCACTGGCCGCGTGCGGAGACTACCTGGAGTGCCGCAGCAACTGGCAGGTCTATATCGATGAGTTCGCCCAGGCGCTGGTGCTGGTCGGCCGGCCGGTGCGGGTCGAGCCCTGGCAGCCGGCCGAGGCCATCACGCCGTTCGAGCGCAAGTACGCGGCTTCTGGCCACGCCTTGTGGCGCTGCGTGAACGAAGCCGCGGCAGCCTGAAAGCAAAACGGCCCGCGCAAGGCGGGCCGTCGGTCAGGCGGATAAATAAGGAACGGCTCAGTGGAACAGCGGCTGCTGCGTGGGCGCGTCTTCCGGCAGTTCGGCGTGCACGATCTCGCCGGAGCGGTCGGCGTAGAGCGGCGTGCCGCAGTCTTCGCAGTACTCGGGGTCGAACAGCGCAGCGTGGCGGAAGATGTCTTCCACGCCGGCATTGCGCAGTTCCTCGCAGATCTGCTCCAGCGGGTTGTCCTTCTCGCTGGCGTCGATCTCGCCGGACTCGCGCCCGTACACCGGCCAGACGATGCCGTAGATCACATCCTTCTCGCCGCGCATGGTGAAGCCCACGCGGTATTCCTCGACTTCCTCCTCGCCAAACGCCGCCACCACGGCCGCCATCTGGCCGGCGGGCACGTCCAGCGTGCCGCACAGGTAGTTGACGGCGGCGCGCACGGTCAGCGGGCGGATGCTCTTGTCGGATTCGCGGCAGGACAGGAAGAAGGCGTCCGGCAGCAGCAGCTCGAACTCGCAGCCGGGCATCAGCACCGCGATCGACGGCTGCACCTGGGTACGCCATTGCTCCAGGCACACCGTGCGCTCGGCATGGTGCTCCTTGGCATCTTCCTGCCAGCGGAACAGGGCCTGCTCGTGCGGCGCCACCACCACCGCCAGCAGGTAGCGCGGATCGGCCAGGATCGGCGCGGTTTCCGGCAGGTCGCGCAGGTCGACCTTGGGCATGGCGCCGGCCATGGCGGCGGACACCAGCTTGTAGGTCAGGGCAAAGGTGTCGCTGTGCGTGCGCGGCAACTGGTCGATGCTGTACAGGTATGGCGATAGGGCCATCTTGGTGTTGGCCGCCAGCACATGCGCCTGCATGTGCACCGCGAGCGTCTGCGACAGCTCGGGCTTGAGCGCGCCGGACGGGATGGCGTAACGGGTGTGGGCCAGGATGGGCGCGGCGATCAGCAGGGCGTCGTAGCTCACGCCGTCGATTTCGACGGTGGCCGACTCGGCCAGGGTCTCCGCTTGTTCGGCGAGTACGTCGGAGGCGTCGGCATTGTGCTTGAACAGGTGTTCGAGCGCTGCGTCGAGCGCGGACTGGCTGCCGTTCTTCAGGAGCCGGCCCAGGCGTTGCGAGAGCCGCCGCTCCCAATACCCATCCTCCATGCGGCTGCCCGAGGCATCGAGCGCAAGCGCATCGGCCACCAGACGCTCGGCGTCAGGCGAAAGACGTTGGGAAGCCTTGGGGCGAAAACCTGCCATAAGTCGAAATTATCCGTTTTTCCGTAAAACGGTATTCTACTCGCTGCGTTGACAAAAAATGCCGCCAGGTGTTGGGTGGCTGTCCTGCGTGGTGTCGGGCAGGCTTGCGCGCGCCGGGAAGCGCCGGAGCTGTTACTTCTGCGCGGGGGTCTCCGGCGCGTGGCTTTCCACGCCGTGCTGCTCGCCGCCCATCGAGATGTCACCGCCCTTGGACAGCAAATAGAGTGCCGCGCCGGCAATGACGACGAATGCGATGAAAATCTTTGCCATGGTGTCTCCTGTGCGATTGAGGCGGGCAGGCCGGCATGGCTGCCCCGCGCGATGTTGCGCTCTTGTTGGTGCGTCGGAGTTTGGCAGGGCAGGCTTGCGTGGAACTTACACCGGCGGCCTCGGGTAAGCCCGGGTAAAGCGGCGGATGCGGCGCTTTCAGGCGGCGCGCCAAAGAAAAACGCCGCTGGCCATGTCCTCCGTGGAGGCGCAGGGCCAGCGGCGTCATCCCCGGGCCCCGCAGGGCCCGGGGCTTGCCGGTCAGGCGGCCAGCAACTGACGCAGCACGAACGGCAGGATGCCGCCGTGGTTGTAGTAGTCGACCTCGATCGGGGTGTCGATGCGCAACAGCACCTGCACGCGCTGCGCGTCGCCGTTGGCGCGCTTGATCACCAGCGTCACATCCTGCTGCGGCTTCAGTTCGCCCTCGATGCCTTCGATGTCGAAGGTCTCGTTGCCGGTGATGCCCAGCGTCTGCACGCTGTCGTTGCCTTTGAACTGCAGGGGCAGCACGCCCATGCCGACCAGGTTGGAGCGATGGATGCGCTCGAAGCTGCGCGTGATCACGGCCTTGACGCCGAGCAGCTGGGTGCCCTTGGCGGCCCAGTCGCGCGACGAGCCGGTGCCGTATTCTTCGCCGCCGAACACCACGGTGGGTGTCCCTTCGGCGATGTACTTCATGGCAGCGTCGTAGATCGACAATTCTTCGCCGGAAGGCTGGTGCAGCGTCACGCCGCCTTCCACGCGCGAGCCGTCGGGCTTGACCGGCAGCATCAGGTTCTTGATGCGCACGTTGGCGAAGGTGCCGCGCATCATGACCTCGTGGTTGCCGCGGCGCGAGCCATAGCTGTTGAAGTCCGCCTTGAGCACGCCGTTGGCCAGCAGGTACTTGCCCGCGGGCGACGATTCCTTGATCGAGCCGGCCGGGGAGATGTGGTCGGTGGTCACGGAGTCGCCGAAGACACCGAGGGCGCGCGCATTGCGTACGCTGGACTGGGTGGCGGCCGGTTCCATGCCGAAGCCCTCGAAGAAGGGCGGCTCGGCGATATAGGTCGACTTCGGCCAGTCATAGACCTGGCCCTTGGTGCCCTTGATCTTGCCCCACAGCTTGCTCGGCTTCTTGACCTGCTCGTAGTTGACCTTGAAGACCTTGGCGTCCATCGCGTACTTCATCAGCGCATGGACTTCTTCGGAAGTCGGCCAGATGTCGCCCAGGAAGATCTCGCGGCCGCCCTTGCCGATGCCGACCGGCTCGGTCATCAGGTCGCGCGTGACGTTGCCGGCGATGGCGTAGGCCACCACCAGCGGCGGCGAGGCCAGGAAGTTGGCGCGGATGTTCGGGTGGATGCGTGCCTCGAAGTTGCGGTTGCCCGACAGCACGGCGGCGGCCACCAGGTCGTTCCTGGTAATCGCTTCGTTCAGTTCGGGCGTCAGGTCGCCGGCGTTGCCGATGCAGGTGGTGCAGCCGTAGGCGGTCACGCCGAAGCCCAGCTTTTCCAGGTAGGGCAGCAGGCCGGCGGCTTGCAGGTACTCTGTCACCACGCGGCTGCCAGGGGCGAGCGAGGTCTTGATGTGCGGTGCCACCTTGAGGCCGGCTTCCACCGCCTTCTTGGCCAGCAGGCCTGCGCCCAGCAGCACGCTCGGGTTGGAGGTGTTGGTGCAGGAGGTGATGGCGGCGATCAGCACGTCGCCGTTTTTCACGTCGAGGCCGTCGGTCGTCGTGTAGGTCTTGTCCAGCTCGGCGATGTCCTTGTTGAACCCGTTCTCGGCGGTCGGCTTGGCGAACAGCGAGGCAAAGGTGGTCTTGACGTCGCCGATCTCGATGCGGTCCTGCGGGCGCTTGGGGCCGGCCAGCGAGGGGGCCACGGTGCCCAGGTCCAGCGTGACCACGTTGGTGTAGTCGATCTCACCGGCCTTGGGCACGCCGAACATCTTCTGGGCGCGGAAATAACCCTCGAAGGCGGCGATTTCTTCTTCGGTGCGGCCGGTGCCCTTGAAGTAATCGATGGTCTTCTCGTCGACCGGGAAGAAGCCCATGGTGGCGCCGTATTCCGGTGCCATATTGCCGATGGTGGCGCGGTCCGGCAAGGCCAGGCTGGCGGTGCCTTCGCCGAAGAACTCGACAAACTTGCCGACTACTTTCTCGCGGCGCAACATTTCGGTGATGGTGAGCACCAGGTCGGTGGCCGTCACGCCTTCGCGCAGGCGGCCCTTCAGTTCCACGCCGACCACATCGGGGGTCAGGAAATAAACCGGCTGGCCCAGCATGCCGGCTTCCGCCTCGATGCCGCCCACGCCCCAGCCCACCACGCCGATGCCGTTGATCATGGTGGTGTGGCTGTCGGTGCCGACCAGCGTGTCGGGGTAGTACACGCCATCCTTCTTGTGCACGCCGCGCGCCAGGTATTCCAGGTTGACCTGGTGCACGATGCCGAAGCCCGGCTGCACCACGCCGAAGGTGTCGAAGGCCTGCATGCCCCACTTCATGAACTGGTAGCGCTCGTTATTGCGCTGGAATTCCAGTTGCATGTTCAGGTCCAGCGCCTTCTTTTCGCGGAAGTGGTCGATCTGCACGGAGTGGTCGACCACCAGGTCCACCGGCACCAGCGGCTCGATCTTCTTCGGGTTCTGGCCCATTTTCTCGGCCACGTTGCGCATCGCCGCCAGGTCCGCCAGCAAGGGCACGCCGGTGAAATCCTGCAGCACCACGCGCGCCACCACGAACGGGATCTCGTCGACGCGCTCGGCGACGGGCTTCCAGTTGATGAGCTGCTTGACGTGTTCCTCGGTGACTTTCTTGCCGTCGCAATTGCGCAGCACCGATTCCAGCACGACGCGAATCGATACCGGCAGGCGCTCGACGGCCACGCCGAGTGCCTTGCCGAGTTGCGGCAGGGAATAGAACTGACCCTTGCCGGACGGGCCGAACTTGAATTCTTTCAGAGTCTTGTTGAGATTGTGGGGCATTGCCTTACTCCAATCGAAGGATTGCGCGGACTAGCTGTGGACTCGTATATCTGCGTCTGGGCCGCCGGCGGCCTTGAAACAAGCCTGCCTCGCGGCCCCCGGCGCCGTGGCGACGCCGTGGGTCATGCCTACTGCCTTCTTGCTTTTCTTGCTGTTGGGATTCCCGGTGTCTGGATTCTTGCGGATCTGCTTCGCTGCTGCTTTCCTGCTGGCTGGCTCTACCAATGTACGTGCCGCGTGGATTTTAGGCCAAGCCGGCATGCCCCGTCAGCCTTCCGCTCGCATTTCGCTCGCATTTGGCTCGCATTCCGCTCCGTTTTTCCCGGCGGCTCAGATCACGTACAGGTCGACGTACTCGTTGACCGGCATCGCTTCCAGGCGGGCCTGGTCCAGCGACACGGCCAGGATGGCCTGCTGCTGCCTGGCCGGGAAGCGGCGCGCCAGGTTGGTCCTGAACTTCTCCACCAGCAGCGGGATGCCTTCGGCACGGCGGCGTTTGTGGCCGAGCGGGTATTCCACCGCCACTTCGGGCAACACGGTGCCGTCGTTCAGTTCCACTGTCAGGGCATTGGCGATCGAGCGTCTATCCGGGTCATGGTAGTCGGCCGTGCACTGCGGGTCTTCCACGCACACGATCTTGTCGCGCAGCGCATCGATGCGCGGGTCCGCCGCGGCCTTGTCTTCGTAGTCCTCCGCGGTCAGGCGGCCGGACAGCAGCGGCACCGCCACCATGTACTGGATGCAGTGATCGCGGTCGGCCGGGTTGGCGAGCGGGCCCTGCTTGTCGATGATGCGGATGCAGGCCTCGTGGGTCCGGATGGTGACCTTCGCGATGTCCGCTGCCGTCTTGCCCGCGGCGGCGAGCTGGCCATGCAGGGTCATGGCGGCTTCCACGGCGGTCTGCGCGTGGAATTCGGCCGGGTAGGCGATCTTGAACAGCACGTTCTCCATCACGTAGGAGCCGTACGGACGCTGGAATTTGAAGGGCTGGCCCTTGAACAGCACGTCATAGAAGCCCCAGCCCTTGGCGCTGAGTACGGAGGGGTAGCCCATCTCGCCGGTCCTGGCGATCAGCGCCAGGCGCACGGCGCGGCTGGTGGCATCGCCGGCGGCCCAGCTCTTGCGGCTGCCGGTGTTGGGGGCGTGGCGATAGGTGCGCAGCGATTGCCCGTCGACCCAGGCAAGGGATACCGCGTTGAGGATCTCGTCGCGGCTCAGGCCGAGCATCTGCGCGACCACGGCGGTGGAGGCCACCTTGACCAGCACCACGTGATCCAGGCCGACCTTGTTGAAGGCGTTCTCCAGCGCGATGCAGCCCTGGATCTCATGGGCCTTGATCATGCCGGTCAGCACGTCTTTCATGGTCAGCGGCTTGCGCCCGGCGGCCACGTTGTTGCGCGAGAGCCAGTCGGCGGTGGCAAGGATGCCGCCGAGGTTGTCCGAAGGGTGACCCCATTCGGCGGCCAGCCAGGTGTCGTTGAAATCGAGCCAGCGGATCATGGCGCCGATATTGAAGGCGGCCTGGATCGGGTCGAGCTGGAACTGCGTGCCGGGCACCCTGGCACCGTTGGGGACCACCGTGCCAGGCACGATCGGGCCCAGCAGCTTGGTGCAGGCCGGGTACGACAGGGCCTCCAGGCCGCAGCCGAGGGTGTCGATCAGGCAGTTGCGGGCTGTGTCGTAAGCGAGCGCGCTCTTGATCTGGTACCGGGTGACGTAGTCGACGATATCGACCAGGACCTGGTCAGGCTCGGGGCGGACATTCGAACCGTGTGCGGACATGGCGTCCTCTCGGATTTTTGTGCTTCCTGATGCCCATTGACATGGCCGGGCGAGGCCCGGCCATGTCCGGTAGTTACTGCTTGGGGGCGGCAGGCGCTTCCGCGGCCGGCGCGGACGGGGCGACCAGCAGGGGTGTGGCTACCGGGGCACGCAGCGCGCCCGCCTGGGTCGGCGCCGAGCCGCCGGCCTGCATGTCGGCAGTCTGGCACTCGTCGGCCAGGCGCTGGCCGGCATTCTTGTTGAACAGCATGGCCTTGCTCGGGATCACGACCAGGTCCATGCCGGAGCGTTGGTCGAAATAGCGGTCGGCGCCAGTCACGGTGGACAGGCGTGGGAGGCGGTATTCCTTGCCCTCCCAGTTCACTGTGATGACTTCGTCGCGCTGCATATTGCCGCCGATGTACATGACGTGGCCCAGTTCGCACTGCCATTTTTCGCCACTGGGTGTGACTGGCTCGGCGGCGACGGTTTTCGTGCTCTTCTTGGCCGGGGCCTTTTTGGCGTGGACTGGCTTCTTGGCCGGTTCCTGGGCCATCGCAACACCGGCGGTGGTCAGCGTGAACGCGCCAATGCAGGCGGCGAGGACGAGATGCTTCATTCTGTAGGTTCCTTCTGGAGTTGGGTCAAAGGCAGTGGACTGCCGCAAAAGGCCGGCATGCATATATCCGCCGCTATTCTCTACGATTTGAAAGTCGGGGCGTACTACCCCTACCTTCGGTTACACAATTGAGCGCCGCGGCTGGCTGACCAAGGCTTTCTGCTCCATGGTAGAACGCTTTTGCCCCTATTTACGCTTACCGATCGGCACGAACTTCAGGTTCTCCGGACCCGTGTAGTTGGCGCTGGGGCGGATGATCTTGTTGTCGATGCGCTGCTCGATGATGTGGGCAGCCCAGCCCGAGGTGCGCGAGATCACGAACAGCGGCGTGAACATCGCGGTCGGCACGCCCATCACGTGATAGCTCACCGCGCTGAACCAGTCGAGGTTGGCAAACATCTTCTTGCCTTCCTGCATGGTGGCTTCAATGCGATCGGCAATGTCGAACATCTTCATCGAGCCGGCGTCGCTGGACAGCTTGCGCGCCACTTCCTTGATCACCTGGTTGCGCGGGTCGGAAATCGTGTACACCGGGTGGCCGAA
>NZ_JBFTQG010000053.1:0-38591 GCF_056398885.1 Cupriavidus sp. 01T418 | reverse complement strand
CTCCTGCCCCGCCAGGTCCACATGCTTCTTCAGGATGATGCGGTCCTGCGTCAGGGTGCCGGTCTTGTCGGTGCACAGCACATCCATGGCGCCCAGGTTCTGGATGGCGCTCAGATGTTTCACGATCACCTTGCGGCGCGACATGGCGAGCGCGCCCTTCGCCAGGTTCACGGTGACCAGCATCGGCAGCATCTCGGGGGTCAGCCCCACGGCGACGGCCACCGCGAACAGCAGCGCCTCCAGCCAGTCGCCCTTGGTCAGCCCGTTGATCAGGAACACCAGCGGCGCAAGGATCGCGATCAGGCCGATCATCAAGCGGGCGAAACGCTGCAGGCCTTGCTCGAACACGGTGCCGGACGTCTCTTCCTCAAGCGAGCGGGCGATGCTGCCGAACATGGCGCGCGGCCCGGTCAGCACCACCACCACGGTCGCGCTGCCGCTGACCACGGCCGTGCCCATCAGCACGATGTTCTCCAGCGTGCCGGGCTCGTCGCCGCTGGCGCTCTCGCGCGCGAACTTCTCCACCGGCAGCGACTCCCCGGTGAGGGCCGACTGGTTGACGAACAGATCCTTGGAAGCCAGCAGCCGGGCATCGGCGGGAACGAGGTCACCGGCCGACAAGTGCACGATGTCGCCCGGCACCAGTGCGCCGATCGGCAGTTCGCTGATGACGGGCAGCGCCCCCGGCCCTGGCCGGCGCTGGGTGGCGGCGGTGGTATGCACCATGGCGCGCAGCGCCGCCGCGGCGCGTCCGGAGCGGCGCTCCTGCACCGTGGCCAGCCCCACGCTGAGCATCACCATCGCCGAGATCACGGCCGCGGCGTCGTAGTCGTGAATGGCGGTCGATACCGTCGCCAGTGTCAGCAGCAGCACGTTGAGCGGATTGAGCAAACGCCGCAGCAGGTCGATCAGCACCGGGCGCGGGCGTTCGTGGTCCACCAGGTTGGGGCCGTGACCTTGCAGGCGCAGCGTGGCCTCGGCGTCGGTCAGGCCTTCCGGGCTGGCGTCCAGTTGCCCGAGCAGGAGCGCGAGAGACGTGCTGGCAGCCCGCAGCAACGCTTCCGGCATGCCGCTGGACGCCGCCGGCTTCTGCCTGTCGCGGGCCTGGCTTGCCGGCACTTCGGGCCCTTCGCGTGACGTGGTGCGCTGGCGGCGCAGCCGGTCCACAGTCTCGCCAAGACCGTCGGCCAGCAGCTTGCGGGCGAGCTTGAGAATGCCGTGCGTCATGCTCTTGCTATCTTGTCCGAGTGCTGCATGTCCGCTCCATGCGGCCCGAGGCTTGATTCCGGTCGAGCAGCGGGCCGGTGCCTTATCTATAGTGGACGTGGCCTTGCTTCATACCACCGTACCTTCATTGTTTCCCTTCCGCCAGGAGAACGCCATGGACGACATCAGATCCGCTTTTGCCGCGCACCGTGCCACGCTGCAGCACGATGTCAACGTCTTGCTGGCCGATGTGCAGGCATTGCTGCGCGACGCCGCCGCCCTGACCGGCGAGCAGGCCGGCCAGGCCCGCGAGCAGTTCAAGGCACGGCTGGAGGCGCTGCAGCTACGCCTGCGGGAGTTGCAGGCGCAAGGCCGCAGCCAGGTCCGGGACTGGGCCGATGCCGGCGAAGAGTACGTGCAGGCACATCCATGGCGCACGCTTGGCACGGCCGCAGCCGTCGGCGCTGCCTGCGGAGCGCTGTTCGCCCTGGCGCTCGCCCGCCGCGATCGGTCCTGACATGGTGTTGCGCTGATATTCCCTGATTTTCCTATCCGCAGGAGCAGTTCGTGCATGCGGATACGGGAGGCGCGCGGCTGGCAGGCAGCAAGGCAACGGTCGCTCGACGGTCCCGTGCCCCGCGCACCTGCGCCTGCCGGGCCGAGCCGTGCTCCGGACAGCCCATGCAGCGCTCTTGTTTCTGCTTCTTCGTCTACTTCTTCGCCGCGGGCTCCACCGCGATGGCTATCGCCTCGACATAGACCGCCTGGACCTGGTCCCCCTTCTTGATGTTCTTCAACTGATCCGGGTCGTGCACTACCAGGTCGACCGTATGGCCTTCCGGGCCATGCAGTTCGACGATCTGCTTCTTCCTGTCCACTGCGACGACGTTGGCAACCACTGTCACCTTCCGGCCCACCGCCGCTCCCGGGGCGGCGCCAGCGGCTGTGCGGTCCGCTCCCTCCTGTTCGGTGCGCTCGGTAATGCCCATGCCGCCCTTCTTCAGCTCCAGCGTCAGCGCCTGCTTGTATTCGACGACAACCCTGTCGCCAACCTTGATCTGGTCGAAATTCCGCGCCTCGTCTCCCACCGCGAGATCGAATACCCGGCCTCCCGGTCCCTTCAGGGTGACGATCCGCTTTGCCTTGTCGATATTCATGACGGTTGCCGTCGCTTTCGTTGTTTCCGACATGGCAGCGCCGCCAGGGACGGTCACCATTTCACCCGTGGCGGTGACAGGGGCTTGCTGTGCGAAGGCCGGCTGGCCCAGCAAGGCCAGGGTGGCCGTCGTGGCGATGGACAGAAGTATCGTTCGCTTCATTTTCTTCTCCGATGTGGATGACCCCGGGGTGTGCCATTCCTTTGGCTGCCAACGTCGGCAATGCATACGTGGGCAACTGTTGGCGGCAGTAGTTTGCTGTCCACTATAGAAGAAGCAAGAAGCGACACCGGAATACGGGTTGACGCAATGCAACACGGCAACGCTCCGCCGGATATATCCCTAGCGCGTCGCCACGATGAAAAAGCGCGGGAACGGCAGCAGCACGGAGCCATCCGCCATCGCCGGATAAGCGCGTGCCACTTCCGCCGTATAGCGCTCCAGGTATGCGGCCCGCTCCCCTTCATCCAGCGGATCCAGGAAGGGGCGCAAGCCAGTGCCCTTGAACCACTCCACGATGGCAGCCGGGCCATCTGCCAGCGCATGATGATAGGTGGTATGCCATACATCGACCGTGGCGCAGTGGGCGCGCAACAGTTCGTAATACCATGCCGCGCCCGGCAGCGCCGTGCGCGCCTGCGCGGCGGCAGCCAGCTTGGCGGCCCATGGGCCGGCGGCGGCGACTTCGCGCATCAGGCGGTGCGCGGGTGTGTCCAGCGTGTCGGGCACCTGAATCGCCAGGCTGCCGCCCGGCGCCAGCTTGGCGGCGAGCGCGGGCAACAGCCGGCCGTGGTCGGGCAGCCATTGCAGCACGGCATTGGCGAGGATCACATCGTAGGGGCCCGGGTCGTACCAGGTTTCGATGCTGCTGACTTCGAACTTCAGTGCCGGCAGCCGCTTGCGCGCGGCCTCGATCATGTCGGCCGAACTGTCCAGGCCCGTCACGCTCGCACCGGGAAAGCACGCGGCCAGCACCTCGGTCGAGTTGCCCGGGCCGCAGCCGATATCCACCGCAACGCCCGGCGCGCGCCCCGGCACCGCGGCCAGCAGGTCCCGTACCGGACGGGTCCGTTCATCCTCGAATTTTACGTACTGCTTGGCTGACCAGGTCATTGCTGCTCCTTGGCGGGTTCGGGTCCGGTGCTTCGTCGTGCGCTTGCTCGCGCTGGTGCGCGCGATTGTGCCAGTTCCGGCAGCCTAGTCCGCACGGACCACCAGCGACTTCGAGACCCGTTCGAGCATCGGCAGCCATGTGTCACGCGCTGCGTCGCGGCAGGCCAGGATCAGCAGAAGCTCCTGGTCTGGCGTGTAGATATCGAAATGCTGCACGTAGATCGTGCCCTGGTTGCCGCTTCGGGTGTAGCTGATGGCAATAGCCGGCCAGCCGCCAATCATTTCAAGGCGCGGCGTGCTGATCGACAGCAATTGCCGATCGGATTTCCTGAGGGAATCCCGGATCAGGCGCTCGAAGCCGGCGCCGAAATCGCGGAGAAGCCGTTCATCGAACTTGCGCACCTGCGCGGGCGGAACGCTTGACGGCTGGATCGAATTGATGACGACAGCGGCGTATGGGCCACGCGTGTTCGACACGGCGTGCAGGAGGTTGAGCTGGTCACCCGCCGATGCACGGTGCGTGACGTCGGTCGCTGCGTCGAGCGTAACCTCGCGATTCCGGCCTTGCTCCTCCGACAGCAGCGTCCATCCCCTTGGCACCTGGATCTCGACGTGCCGCGGGAGCTTGACGGGCAATAACGCAATCTCCTCGTCCCCCAGCCCCGGCGCGGCCCAAGCAAGTACACAGGCGAAGATGCTTGCATGGACGAGCCTGCTGAAAAACCGTGCCATTCGGATCTCTCCGCTCGCGATGCGTTGGTCATCCATGGCAATTCTAGAGCATGGCAAAGGCGGCGGCGGCATCCCGAGCGCCGGCAATGGAGCCCGGCGGCACGCCGGTCAATCGAATGCGTTACGGTACGGAAGGGGGCTGTGGCGGCGCGCCCCATCCCGGCATAACCTGCAGGAATTACCAATACGAGCCGACACCCCATGAATGACTGTCCCCGATGCAGTCACGCAGGCCCCGGCAAACCGGAAGCGCTTCGCCATGACGTGCCGGCCGGCGGGCGGATCGGGACGTCGGCGATCTTGCCGGCGCTATGCCTCGCACTGGCGCTGGTTCATCTGGCGGATGCCGGGATTACCAGGGCCGACCTGCTCGAATTCAACCGGTTCATGGAGGACCGGGATTTGAAGGCCTTTCTTGAAGGCGGCGGGCTGCGCCGGATCAAGGATGCCGTCTCCCACGCGATTGACGTGGAAAGCAAGTCGGCGGCGAACGCATGCGTCAGGCAACTGATGCCCTTGTACCGCCTGAAGAACGAGCGCTCGCTCTGACCGGGCCAGACAGGCCAGGCACCGCGCATCCGGTTCCCCGCGTGAAATATCGTTACAGTTGTGTCCCCTCGCAGGACCGTTAGCCGCCGGCGCGCATGTAGCACGGACGCAACGATCCGGATGGGTTTCCGTTAATTCTTATTACACGCAAAAGAACAAAAAGCCGCCCCGGCGAGAGGGGCGGCTTTTTTGCGTGGCTTGGGCTGGCTTGTCTGGCGTGAGTCTCAGTGGACCTTTGGAGCGATGACGTACGCCCCGTCCTGGTAATCCACCGGCACCACATCCTTGGCGGCAAACTTGCCTTCGAGGATGGCGCGCGCCACCGGGTTCTCGATGTGCTGCTGGATCGCGCGCTTGAGCGGACGCGCCCCGAACACCGGATCGTAGCCAGCGCTGGCGATCTTGGCCAGTGCCGCCTCGCTCACCTCCAGCGCCATGTCCATGCGCGCCAGCCGTGCCGTCAGCCGCGCCAGCTGGATGCGGGCGATCGACTCGATATGCTGCTGGTCGAGCGAATGGAACACCACCACCTCATCGATACGGTTGAGGAACTCGGGCCGGAAATGCGTCTTCACTTCCTGCCATACCGCGCCCTTGACCATCTCGTGCGGCTCGCCGGCCATCGCCTGGATGATGTCCGAACCCAGGTTGGAGGTCATCACGATTACCGTGTTCTTGAAGTCCACCGTGCGCCCCTGGCCGTCGGTCAGGCGGCCGTCGTCCAGCACCTGCAGCAGCACATTGAAGACGTCCGGGTGGGCCTTCTCGACTTCGTCGAGCAGGATCACGCTGTACGGCTTGCGGCGCACGGCCTCGGTCAGGTAGCCGCCCTCTTCATAGCCGACATATCCCGGCGGCGCGCCGATCAGCCGACTCACGCTGTGCTTCTCCATGAACTCGCTCATGTCGATGCGGATCAGGTGGTCCTGCGAATCGAACAGGAACTCGGCCAGTGCCTTGCACAGCTCGGTCTTGCCCACCCCGGTGGGGCCAAGGAACAGGAACGAGCCATAGGGCCTGTTCTCGTCCGACAGTCCGGCGCGCGAGCGGCGGATGGCGTCCGACACCAGGCGCACGGCTTCGTCCTGGCCCACCACGCGGCGGTGCAGGTAGTCCTCCATCTGGATCAGCTTCTCGCGCTCGCCCTGCATCATCCTCGCTACGGGGATACCGGTCGCACGGCTCACCACTTCGGCGATTTCCTCGGCGCCAACCTGCGTGCGCAGCAGCTTGTTGGGATGCTTCTGCTCGCTGGCCTCGGCCATGGTCGCGGCCTTGAGCTTGCGTTCCAGTTCGGGCAGCTTGCCATACTGCAACTCGGCGACCTTGTCGAGCTTGCCTTCGCGCTGGAGGCGCGTGATCTCCAGGCGGATCTTGTCGATCTCTTCCTTGAGCGCGGCCGCGCCCTGGGCGGCCCCCTTCTCGGCCTTCCAGATCTCTTCGAGGTCGGCGTACTCCTTCTCCAGCCGGCCGATTTCCTGCTCGATCAGTTCGAGCCGCTTCTTCGAGGCCTCATCGGTTTCCCGCTTGACGGCCTCGCGCTCGATCTTGAGCTGGATGGTGCGGCGCTCGAGCTTGTCCATCACCTCCGGCTTGGAGTCGATTTCCATCTTGATGCGCGCAGCGGCCTCGTCGATCAGGTCGATCGCCTTGTCGGGCAGGAAGCGGTCCGTGATATAGCGGTGCGACAGTTCCGCCGCGGCGACGATGGCCGGGTCGGTGATCTCCACCCCGTGGTGCAGTTCGTACTTCTCCTGCAAGCCACGCAGGATGGCGATGGTGGCCTCCACGCTGGGCTCGTCGACCAGCACCTTCTGGAAGCGGCGCTCCAGCGCGGCGTCCTTCTCGATGTACTTGCGGTATTCGTCCAGCGTGGTGGCGCCGATGCAATGCAGCTCGCCGCGCGCCAGCGCGGGTTTGAGCATATTGCCCGCATCGATCGCGCCCTCGGCCTTGCCGGCGCCGACCATGGTATGCAGCTCGTCGATAAAGACAATGGTCTGCCCCTCGTCCTTGGCGATATCCGACAGCACGGCCTTGAGGCGCTCCTCGAACTCGCCCCGGTACTTGGCGCCAGCCAGCAGGCCGGCCATGTCGAGCACCAGCACGCGCTTGCTCTTCAGGCTCTCCGGCACTTCGCCGTTGACGATGCGCTGGGCCAGGCCTTCCACGATGGCGGTCTTGCCCACGCCCGGCTCGCCGATCAGCACGGGATTGTTCTTGGTGCGGCGCTGCAGGATCTGGATGGCGCGGCGGATCTCGTCGTCGCGGCCGATCACGGGATCGAGTTTGCCGATGCGGGCACGCTCGGTAAGGTCCACGGTGTACTTCTTGAGCGCCTCGCGCTGGGTCTCGGCGTCGGCGCTGTTGACCGCATCGCCGCCACGCACGGTTTCGATGGCGGATTCTAGCGATTTGCGCGCCAGGCCGTGCTCGCGCGCGATGCGTCCGGCTTCGCCCTTGTCGTCGGCGACCGCGAGCAGGAACAGCTCGCTGGCGATGAACTGGTCGCCGCGCTTGATGGCTTCTTTCTCGGTGGCGTTGAAGAGCGCGTTGAGTTCGCGCCCGACCTGGACCTCGCTGGTGCCTTGCACCTGCGGCAGGCGCTTGATGGCGGCGTCCAGCGCGGTGGTCAGGCCGCCGACGTTGACGCCGGCGCGCGACAGCAGCGCGCGGGCAGCGCCGTCGTTCTGCGCCAGCAAGGCGCGCAGCACGTGCAGCGGGTCGATATATTGGTTGTCGTTGCCGATCGCCAGGCTTTGGGCATCAGCCAGCGCTTCCTGGAATCGGGTGGTGAGTTTGTCAAGTCGCATTCAGGAGCCCTCTTTTTTGGATGAGTGTCCCCATGCGGAAGGCAGGGGCGAGCGCCCCCGCCTGCCGATCCCGTCACGCGGGCCGGACACTGGATGTCTTATCGAAAGATAAGGCTTGGCGCCTGCATTTCAAGGCCCGACTGCACGGCCCTTGATGTGGCGCAGGAAATACCTTGCGGCTTGATGCCTTCGTCAGTTGGGTACCTCTACGGTGTTGCCGTTGACCGTGATGCGGTCCGCATTGGCCGGGGCGGCGGCAAACGGCGGCAAATTGGTGGGCAGGATGGTGGGCGCCGGCGACAGGCTGCCCCCGCGCGCGACCGTGCGCACCACCTGCGAGGGTGGCAGCGCACTGCCGCTGGCGAGGTTGGCGTAGACCGCGTCGAGCGCCCGGTTCAGGTAGACCTGCAGCGGGATATAGCGGTTGTCATAGCCAGCTACCGTGCCGTTGAAACTGTCGAAGTGCTGGGCATTCTCGACTTCCATATAGGAGAGCTTGCTGGCAACGCCCTCTTTGATCTGGTTGAAGCCGAGATAGGGCCGCGACGTATGGTTGACCGGCATTGTCGCATCGCTGCGGCCATGCACGATGATGGCCGGCTTGCCGTGCAAGTCGCCCGTGCGCAGCGTCTGGGCCAGCCCCGCCTGCAGCGCCTGCGCCTGGGTGTCGCTGCCGGTCAGCAGTGCACGCAGGCAGCGGGCGCCGTCGAGGTTGGCGTCTGCCAGGCCGTTGCCGGGCGATTGGGAATAAAGGTCGCGCAGCGGACCACCGGGGTTGTTGTCGTTGATCAGTTGCACGCCGGCCCCCGGCGGCGCGCCATTGCCCGTCGCGTACAAGACATTGAGCGTGGCCGGCGCAATCGCCACCGGGGTCTGCACGGCCGCGCCGGCGGCGGCAAGACTGTAGCCGCACAGGCGGTCGGCCACGGCGGCGCGCGCCAGCGCGTTGGCGAATGTCACGGAAACCGCACTGGCCGCTTCGAACAGGGCGAGCGACGGATGGACCGCATCGGAATCCGACTCCCAGCCGGCATCGTGCAGCTTTTGCAGCGCATCGGCAGCCCGGCTGGCCGCGTCGGGCCCGCTCACCAGCCCGGCATTGGCCAGCGACTGGCAACGGTTGATCGCCGGCTGTACCAGCGCGACGGTGGGCGACGCATACGAGGCCACGCCCGGCGCGTTCACCAGCGAGTTTGCCTGCGAGGCGCACAGCTGCAGCAGGTTGGCCGTGGTGGTGTAGTCGTACAGCACGAGCCCCGACTTGCTGACCGGCGCTCCGCCGCGCATGACGACCACGCCGGTGTTGGCGGGCAGGTTGAGATTCGGCTCGGCCACCGCCACGCCGTCGATCAGACCCTGGGTATCCTGCTCTGCCGCGGCGATGGCCGCGCCGCCGCCGTTGTCGACGCTGGACGCGATGACGACGATCTGGCCGGGGCCGAGGCTGCGCTGGCGCGTGCCATCCGAGGCCACGGTGCCAAAGCGGTCGTTGATGGCCCAGATCGCGAAGCCCGCCGCCTGCAGCGTGAAGGTGCCCCAGTCCTTCTCGGGATTGCGCTGCGAATGGGCGTGCTTGAACGCGAGCCGGTGCGGCGCCTGCGCATTGAACGCGGCCAGGCTGGCAGTCGGGAACGGGGCGGCAAACTGCGCGCTGTTGCCGGCCGCGGTGCGGCTGGCGCGCGTGCCGTCGATCAGCGGCACGGTGTCGGTATCCAGGTCGTGCGGCGCGGCGCCGGTGCCTTTGTCGGTGTAGGCGACGGCGCAGCCGCGCTTGAGCGCCCACTCGCCGGTGGAGATCGCGCCATAGACGCCGCGCGAGCCGGACGACGTGGCCGTGATCAGGCAGGGCTTGGCCACGTTGAAGCTATCGGGAATCTGCACCAGCATCGTCACGTTCTGCTGGCCGCTGCCATCGTCCGAGAAGGCCAGGTACTCGCGCCCGGCGACCTTCCCTTGCCCGCTGGTGACATTGCCCTGCGTGTCCACGTTGGGGCCGTACAGGCTGCCATAGCCGCCGCCCGTCGTGGTATCCACCAGCGCGCGGTAGTTGGTATAGATGGCATAGCGCCGCAACTCGGCCGCCGTGGGCGCAGCCGGATTCAGCGGCAACGGCGCCGTGGACGAGCCCAGGCCATCCTTGCCCAGGCCGGCGGTGAGCAGGTCGTCGATGTTGCCGTCGTAGGTCGTGATCGTTACCGCACCGATATTCGACGGTTTGGTATTCGGATTGGGATTGGGATTGGTGTTGTTCCCATTGTTATCGCCCGAGCCGCATGCCGCCAGCAGCAAGCCTGCCGCGCCGGCCAGCGCCAGACGCCCGCCTCGTCCGCTTTTACCGATACGCCCTGCAAGTCCGCGCAACATGTCGTGCCCCCTTTTTCATGCTGGATCCATCAGGAAGAGGTAGATCGCGGGCACGGCAAGGAACATTGCAGCCAGTCGACTACGTACATGTTCGGGAATCCCCGCTTGACGGTGTTTTTGTTATAGCGCTTCTTACCGCGCTTGTGCTTGTTGGTACGTTCTGCAACGCACTAGGACGCCACCTCGTGCTCCCGGCGATCGCCGCGCAGGCGGCCGATGATGCCTTGCGGGAAGTAGTACACGCTGAGGATGAACAGCAGGCCGAGCCACAGCAGCCAGCGGTCGGGGTGCAGCAGCCCCGAGAGCAGCGGCACGGCCGTGGTGGCGTCGCTGGCCAGCTTCATCACATCCTGCAGGTAGGTTTGCGCCACCAGGAACAGCGTGGTGCCGATGACCGCGCCGTACAGCGTGCCCATGCCGCCGATCACCACGATCAGCAGGATGTCGACCATGATCTCGAAGGACAGTGACGTATCAGGCCCGTTGTAGCGCAGCCAGATCGCCATCAGCACGCCGGCCAGTGTGGCGAACCCGGCCGACAGCACGGTGGACACTGTGCGGTACACCACAGTGCGGTAGCCGATGGCCTCGGCGCGGAAGTCGTTCTCGCGGATCGCCTGCAGCACACGGCCAAAGGGCGAGTTGACCACGCGCAACAGCAGCAGGAACAGCACCAGTGCGCTGGCGAACACGAAATAGTAGGAAAACAGCCTGCCGTTGAGCGGCACGCCGAACCACTCGGCGCCGCCCAGCGTGAAGCCTGGCGTGAAGACCTCCGGCACCTTGAAGCTGATGCCATCCTCGCCGCCGGTCCATTCCGACAGCTGCGATACCAGCGTGGCAAAGGCGCTCGCCACCGCCAGCGTGATCATGGCAAAGAAAATGGCCCTGACCCGCAGCGAGAACAGCCCGATCAGGAATGCCAGCGCCGCAGACACCAGCAACGCGCCCAGCGTGCCGATGGCCAGCGCGCCCCACCCCGGATCGAGCCGCGACATGGCGATCGCCACCCCATAGCCGCCGATACCGAAGAACATGGCGTGGGCGAAGGAGACGATGCCGGTATAGCCGAGCAGCAGGTCGTAGCTGGCCACCAGCACCACGAAGATGCAGATCTTGGCAGCCATGTTGAGCGCTCGCGCGCCGGGAAACAGGAACGGCGTGCAGGCCAGCGCCAGCAGCATCGCCACCAGGATGAGGGTCAGCACGCGGCTTCTTGGCAGGTCGCCGGAGAGCAGTCGGATCATGGCTTTTCCTCGGCGCTCAGCGCTTGGCCAGCGGATAAAGGCCCTGCGGACGCCACAGCAGGATCATCACCATCAGCAGGATGTTCGAGAACAGCGCCACCTTGGGAACCAGGAAGCCGGTGTAGTTGGCCATCAGTCCCACCAGCAAGGCGCCGACGAAGCAGCCCGTGGTGGAGCCGAGACCGCCGATGATGATGACGATGAAGATCAGCACGTTGACCTGGGCGCCGATGGACGCGGTGATGTTCTGCTGGTACAGGCCCCACAGCACGCCGCCCATGCCTGCCAGCCCGGCGCCCACCACGAACACGCCGATAAACAGCAGCCGGATGCGATAGCCGAGCGACTCCACCATCTCCCGGTTCTCCACGCCGGCGCGGATCAGCAGGCCAATGCGGGTGCGGTTGAGCACCAGCACCATGGACACAAAGATCGCCAGCCCGAGCGCCACGGCGATGAGGCGGTATTTCTCGATCGCGGCATCCCCCAGCAGAATCGCGCCGCGGAAGGTGGTGGGCACCTGCAGCGCAATGGTTTCCGCGCCCCAGATGGCCTTGATCAGCTGTTCGGCCACGATCATGCCGCCCATGGTGATCAGAATCTGCTTCAGGTGCTGGCCGTAGACCGGGCGCACCACGATGCGCTCGAACAGCAAGCCGATCGCGCCCGCCGCCGCCATGGCCGCCAGGATGGCAAGGCCGAACACCGCCATGTTGAGCGCCAGGCTGTCGGCCTCCACCCAGGCGCCCAGCGGCAGCAGCACCGACGCCGCCACGTAGGCGCCCAGCGCGATAAACGCGCCGTGGCCGAAGTTAAGCACGTCCATCAGGCCGAACACCAGCGTCAGGCCAGACGACACCACGAACACGATCGTGCCCATGGCAAGGCCGGCAATGGTGAGTGTCAGCCAGGTCGAGCCGCTGCCGATCAGGGGATAGGCCAGCAGCATCAGCAGCGGCGCCAGCGCCAGCGGCGTCCAGTCGAGCCGGTCCTTGGGCAGGTCGGCCGGTGCCACCGGGGTGGTGGGCAGGGAGCTTGTGGTCGTCATTGTCTCGGTCCTGACGATGTCTTGATTGGCCATGGGCGGCAGCACGTGCCACCGCGCTTCATTCTTCGAAGCTTCGCTCCTTACTGATGCGCCGCCAGCGACAAACCCAGCAGCCGCTGCTGCAAGGCCTCGTCGCCCGCCAGCTCCGCCATGCTGCCCGCATGCACCACGCGCCCGTCATCCATCACGGCAACCGTATCCCCCACCGACTTCGCCATATGGAAGTTCTGTTCCACCAGCAGGATCGATACGTCCGTCTGCTTCAACTCGCGGAAGACCGTGATCATGTTCTGGATAATGGCTGGCGCCAGACCCTTGGTCGGCTCGTCGACGATCAGCAGCTTGCGCGGCTCGATGATGGCGCGCGCCACCGACAGCATCTGCTTCTGCCCACCGGACAGCACGCCGGCTCGCTGGTGCCAGAAGATCTTCAGCGCGGGGAACATGCGCAATACCCAGTCCAGGCGCTGCCCGTCGATGGCCCCGCTGCGGGCGGCCAGGCGCATGTTCTCCGCCACCGTCAGCGCGGAGAACACGCTCATGTTTTCCGGCACATAGGCAATCCCGGCCTGCGCGATGGCGGGCGTGCCGCGGCGGGTGATATCCGCGCCGTCGAACGTGATCCGCCCCTCGCTCGCCTGCCACAGATTCATGATGGTGCGCAGCGTGCTGGTCTTGCCCGCGCCGTTGCGCCCGAGCAGCATGGTCACGCCGCCGCGCGGCACCGGGAAGCTCACGCCGTGCAGGATGTGATAGGGCCCGATATGCGTCTGCACGCCATCCAGCCGCAGGATGGGTGTTGCCGGTCCATCAGCCATGACTGCCCTCCCCCTGCGCGTCCGAGCCGTCATCGGAGGCGATCCCCAGATAAGCCTGCTGCACGATCGGCGATGCGATCACTTGCGCCGGGTCGCCGTCCGCCATCAGGTTGCCGTTATGCAGCACGATGATGCGGTCGGCCAGCGAGCGCACCACATCCATCTTGTGTTCCACCAGCAGCACTGTCTTGCTGCTGTCGCGCTTGATCTCCCGRATCAGGTCCAGGATCACCGGCACCTCGTCCACGCTCATGCCGGCGGTCGGCTCGTCGAACATGAAGATGCGCGGCTGCAGCGCCAGCAGGATGCCCACCTCCAGCTTGCGCTGGTCACCATGCGGCAGCGAAGCCACCGGCAGGTGGCGCTTGTCCGCCAGGGCCACGCGCTCGAGGCAGGACTCGGCCTGCGCACGTACCGCGCGGTTGCCGCTCCACACGGACCACAGATCCAGCCCGATGCGTTGCCGCGCCTGTACCGCCAGCCGCACATTCTCGAACACCGACAGGTTCGGGAACAGGCTGGTCAGCTGAAAGGCCCGGCCGATGCCGCGCGCCGCCTTGCGCGGCACCGGCAGCCGCGTCACGTCCTCGCCGCCGAGCAGGATCTGCCCGGCGGTGGGCGGCAACTGGCCCGAGATCAGGTTGAAATAAGTGGTCTTGCCCGCCCCGTTGGGTCCGACGATGCAGGTCAGCTCGCCCGGACGAAACGCGCAGGACACCGAATTGACCGCCACATGCCCGCCAAAGCGGATGGTCAGGCCGCGCGTCTCGAGCGCGGGCGGCTGGGCCGCCGCCCGCGAGAGCGCCGCCGTGGTATCGATGGAAGAGGCGCCCACCGTCGTCACCGCTGGTTGCGGATCGGCACGTTCATCTCTTCCGGCTTGATCTCGCGGATCAGCTCGGGCACGCCCCAGGCGAACGCCGGATCGACCTTGATCTTGAAGTGATACATCGACTGCAGGGCCTGGTGGTCTTCCTTGCGGAAGGTCATCTTGCCCTTGGGCGTCTCGAACGACATGCCCTCCATCGCGCCGATCAGCTTCTCGGTGCTGGCGTCGCCATTGGTCTTCTTCAGCGCCTCGACCAGCGCGATGCCGGCCGTCATGCCGCCCGCGGTGAAGAAGTCAGGGGGCGACTTGAACTTGGTGTAGTGGTTGGAGACCAGCCACTCGTTGGCCTTGTTCTTGGGAATGCCGAAGTAGTAATACGTCGCGCCTTCCATGCCGGGGAAGTTCTTGTAGCTGCTCATGGCGGGCAGGATATTGCCGCCCGTGGCGATCTCGATGCCGTAGCGCCTGGGATCGAGATCGGCAATCTTGAAGGGATTGCCGGCGCCGGCCCAGATGATGAAGATGATCTTGCGGCCCGGCTTGTCCTTGAGCGAATCAAACAGGCGCTGCGCACCGGCGGTAAAGTCCGTGGTGTTGGTGGGCAGGTATTCCTCATGAACGATCCTGGCGTGCTTGAGCGAGCCCTTGAAGGCCTTCACGCCGTCGCGGCCGAAGGCATAGTCCTGCGCCAGCGTGGCGATCTGCACGCCGGGCTTGTCCAGCGCCACCGCGTTGGCGATGGCGTCCTGCGACGAATTGCGGCCGGTGCGAAAAATATAGCGGTTCCACTTCTCGCCGGTGATCGAATCCGCCACGGCGGGCTCGACCAGCAGGATCTTCTTGTACTCCTCGGCCACCGGCAGCATCGCCAGCGCGGTACCGGACGACGTCGGCCCCACCGCGATGTCCGCGCGATCGTCGCTATAGGCCGCGGCGAGCTGGGCCTTGGCGACGTCCGGCTTGCCCTGGGTGTCCTTCTCCAGCACCACCAGCTTGTTGCCGTTGACCATCATGGTGCCGTTGGTGGCATAGTCCAGTCCCATCATCAGCCCGGTCTGGGTCTGCCTGGCGTAGGCTTCGAGCGCCCCGGTCTTGTCGTAGACGTGGGCGATGCGGATGTCCTTGGCAAGTGCGCCGCCGGCGGCCAGCAGGCCGGACAGTGCGAGCACGGCTGCGGCCTGGTGCTTGATTTGCATTCTGTGTCTCCTCTTTGGATTGCTCTTATTGTTGACTCTTTTTGCTGACTCTTATTGTTGCAAGTCGGGATGCTGCCCGATGCTACGCCCGGCCAGTACCAGCGCGCTCAGCGTGCGGCCAACCCGTGCGAGATCATGTCGAAGGCGGCATCGACCACCTTGTCCATCGAAGCCGGGCGTTTCCACAGGGCGTAGCGCATACCGAGGAAATTGCTGATGCCGATCAGGCACCAGGCGCGCACTTCGGCGTCGCCCGGCGAGATCTCGCCCTGCTCTTCGGCCTTGCCCAGGCGGCGGCTGTAGACGTCGGCAAACACCTGGAGATAGCTGCGGTAGATGGTCTCGTCCACCGAGTAGGAGTCGAGCACGATGCGGTACAGATTCTTATGCCGCGCGACAAAGGAAAGGAATGCCTTGAGCCCTAGCCGCTCGGCCTCGAGCTGCGTCTGCGCCCGCCCCACCTGCTTGCGCAGATGGGCGCGCACCAACTCCAGCATATGCTGCACCAGCGCGCGGAAGATGTCTTCCTTGTCCTTGAAGTAAAGGTAGAAGGTGCCCATCGCCACCTCGGCTTCCTGCGTGATCTCGGAGATCGAAGCCGCGTAGTAGCCCTTCTCGCCGAATACTTTCTCGGCGGCGCGCAGCAGCGCTTCGCGGGTCTTCTGGCCGCGCACGGTCTTGGGCTGGCTGACGCCGGATTCGGTGGGGGACATCGGGGCTCCGCGGTGGCTGTCCTGACCGGGAAAGCCAGCTACGGCGCAGTATTGCAGCGCGGCAACCGCCCTCTTTGCCCAGGCTCAAGACATGACAGCTGATTCATGTTTCATGATATGAAGCCAGCGATCCGAATGTCAATACATCGCTTACCCGGAGCCCTGGCTACCTCTCCGGGGATCGGGCGGACGCCACCTGGAAAGCCAACATCGACTGAAGCCGTCGCCCTTGGATGCTTCCCGCACGGCGCGGCGGGACAGGCCAGCATGGCGCGGCAGGCCGCGGATGCGGCAGCGCTGATCGGGCATCCGGGCCTGCGGGACGTGGTGGTGGTGGAATGGTCGATGGGGGCGATGGTGGCCTGGAAACTGATGCGCGCTTATCCCGCGCTACCGCTGGCGGCCATCGACATGACGCCGCACAGGGAGCGCCCGGCGGCCTTCACCCAGGCTTGGCCTGCGAGGCTTCAGGCCAGCAGCCGATAGGTCCACAAACCCAGCGCGGTCAACAGCAGCGAGCCGCCAAGATGCGCCAGCAGGTGCACTGCCGCCCAGCCATAGTCGCCCGCCATCAGGTTGGCCACGACCTCGCTGGAGAAAGTGGAAAACGTGGTCAGGCCGCCCAGGAAGCCGGTCACGGCCAGCAGGCGCCATTCGGGCGACAGCGCCGTATGTGCGCCAAAGAAGCCCACGGCCAGGCCGATCAGGTAGCCGCCCACCAGGTTGGCCGTCAGCGTGCCATAGGGCAGCGCTGGATTGCCCGCATTCCACAGGACCGAGAACGCCCAGCGCAGCCAGGCCCCCACCGCGGCGCCGACGCCGACCGCGACAAACCCGAGCGCGCCCACTAGCGCTGAAGGCCCGGGTTTTCGTCCGCCGCCTCGCCGCTGGCATTGAGCGAACGGATGCCCCAGCGCGCCAGCGCGGACTCGTCGGTGACCCGCGCATCGACCCAACGCGCGCCCTCCGGCGTCTGCTCCTTCTTCCAGAACGGCGCCTCGGACTTGAGGTAATCCATGATGAATTCACAGGCGGCGAAGGCATTGCCGCGATGCGCGGAGGCCACCGCCACCAGCACGATCTGGTCCAGCGGCAGCAAGGGCCCGACCCGATGCACGATGGTGACGCCGAGTAATCCCCAGCGCTCCCGCGCGACGGCTTCGATCCTGGCCAGCGCCTTCTCGGTCATGCCGGGATAGTGCTCCAGCTCCATTGCGCTGACCGTGCTGCCATCGTTCATGTCGCGCACGGTGCCGATAAAGCTGGCCACGGCGCCCACGCCCGGCTGGCCGCGGCGCAATGCCGCCACCTCGGCGCCCAGGTCGAAATCCTCGCGCTGCACCCTGACGCTCATGTTCAGCCTCCGGTCACGGGCGGGAAAAACGCGACTTCGCAGCCGTCGGCCAGCATGCTGTCCGCACTCGCCACCTCGTGATCCACGGCCATGCGCAGGGCCCGGCCTTCGGCCAGCACCTCGGCCCAGGCGCCGCCGCGCTCGCCTAGCCACTGCCGCAGGTCGGCGACGGTGGCCACCGCGGCCGGCACCTCGACGCGCTCCTGTCCCAGGCCCAGCTGCTCGCGCACGCTGGCGAAAAAACGCAGCTCAATGTTCATGGCGGTCTCGCTCCTCATGCCAGCAGGCCGTCGAAGGCGATGAACTGCACGGTGTCACCCCGCGCGATCGCCTGGTTGGGCGGATTGTCGACCAGGCCGTCGCCCCACACGGTGGAGGTCAGCACACCCGAACTCTGGTTGGGAAACAGGTCGAGCCCACCGGACTGGTTGATGCGCACGCGCAGGAATTCGTTGCGGCGGTCGCCCCTGGGCAGGTCGAAATCGGCCCGCAGCGGCAGCCGGCGCGGCATGACATCCTGCGCGCCCTGCAGCCGCAGGATGAAGGGCCGCACGAACAGCAGGAACGTCACGAAGCTGGAGACCGGATTGCCCGGCAGCCCCAGGAAATAGGCCGGCGCCTGCTCGCCCCGCGACACCTCGCCAAAGGCCAGCGGCTTGCCCGGCTTGATCGCGATCTGCCACAGGTTGAGCCGCCCTTCGGCCTCGACGGCCGGCTTGACATGGTCTTCCTCGCCCACCGAGACACCGCCCGAGGTAATGATCAGGTCATGCCCCTCGGCAGCCCGGCGCAGGGTATCGCGCGTAGCGGCCAGCGTGTCCGGCACGATGCCGAAATCGCTGACCTCGCAGCCGAGATTTTCCAGCAGGCCGCGCAAGGTGAAGCGGTTGGAATTGTAGATGGCGCCCGGCTTGAGCGGCTCGCCAGGCATGGCCAGCTCGTCGCCGGTAAAGAACACCGCCACCTTGACGCGGCGCACAACCTCCAGCGCCGCCTGCCCCACCGAGGCGGCAAGGCCCAGTGCCTGGGGCGTGAGCCGCGTGCCGGCCGGCAGGATCTCGCTGCCCGCGCGGATGTCCTCGCCGGCCCGGCGGATCCACTCGCCCGCTTGCGGCGCGTGATTGACGATCACGTCCTCGCCCTCGGCAAGGCACTGCTCCTGCATCACCACCGCGTCTGCCCCTGGCGGAATCAGTCCCCCGGTGAAGATCCGGGCGGCCGTGCCGGCCGCCAGCGCCGTGCCGACATGGCCGGCGGGAATGCGCTGGGCCACCCGCAGGCGCGCACCCGGCGCCGTCACGTCGGCGCTGCGCACCGCATAGCCGTCCATCGAAGTATTGTCGGCCGGCGGCACATCCAGCGTGCTCGACACGGGCACGGCCAGCACGCGGCCGTTGGCGTCCAGCGTGGCAATGCTCTCGGCCCGGGCCAGCGGGCGGGCGCCCGCCAGCAAGGCTTCGAGGGCCTGGGCCATGGTCAGCATGGGGGGGCGGGCGGGCGCGGCAGCTTGGGTCATGACGGATACGGGTGATTGATACGCGTGAGAAAGCAAACCCACGGTCGACAGCCATCCATGGGAAACGGCCCGCGTACCGCCGCCGATACATCCGGGGCAATGCCAGGGCCGTGCGATTCAGCTCGGTAAGTCTGATTGTAGCGAGTTGGCGCCGCGCCGCCTGCAACGCCATCGGCGCGGCCAAGTCTCAGAGGCCGGTGTGAGCCGCGATATAAGCCTTGATCCGGTCCGCTTCCGCCGGCATCACCTCGAAGCGCTGCGGCAGGTTCTCGATGCCGTCGAAGCTGGCCGGCCGCTCCGGCTCATGGAAGAGCGCCTCGCGGATGGTGTCGGCGAACTTGGCCGGCAGTGCGGTCTCCAGCACCAGCATTGGCACGCCGGGTGTGAGATGCTCGCGTGCCACCTTGATGCCATCGGCGGTGTGGGTGTCGATGGTGATGCCGTAGCGCTCGGACAGGTCGCGGATAGTGGCCAGGCGGTCCTCGTGCGTGCTGCGGCCCGAGACAAAGCCAAAGGCGCGGATGCGCTCGAATTCCGGCGTGCCGGACAGGTCGAAGCCGCCCTTGGTGTCGACGTCCTCGCGGAACATCTTCGCCAGCTTGTCGCCATCGCGGCCCAGCAGGTCGAACACGAAGCGCTCGAAGTTCGAGGCCTTCGAGATGTCCATGCTCGGGCTGGAGGTGTGGTACGTCTCGGCCGACTTGCGCACGCGGTAGGTGCCGGTGCGGAAGAACTCGTCGAGCACGTCGTTCTCGTTGGTGGCCACCACCAGCTTGTCGATCGGCAGCCCCATCATGCGCGCGATGTGGCCGGCGCAGACGTTGCCGAAGTTGCCCGACGGCACGCAGAACGACACCTTCTGGCCCGGGCCATCGGTGGCCAGCAGCCAGCCCTTGAAGTAGTACACCACCTGGGCCACGACGCGCGCCCAGTTGATCGAGTTGACCGTTCCGATCTTCTGGCGGGCCTTGTAGTCGAGATCGTTGGAAACCGCCTTGACGATGTCCTGGCAGTCGTCGAACACACCTTCCACCGCCAGGTTGAAGATGTTCGGGTCCTGCAGGCTGAACATCTGCGCGGTCTGGAATGCGCTCATCTTGCGGTGCGGGCTGAGCATGAACACGCGGATGCCGCGCTTGCCGCGCATCGCGTACTCCGCCGCGCTGCCGGTGTCGCCGGAGGTCGCGCCGAGGATATTCAGCTCCTGCCCGGCGCGCGCCAGCGCGTACTCGAACAGGTTGCCGAGCAGCTGCATCGCCATGTCCTTGAAGGCCAGCGTGGGGCCGTTGGACAGCCCCAGCAGCTGCAGCGGCGCGCCGCCCTCTTCGCCCAGCGTACGCAGCGGCGTGATATCCGCGGTGTTATCGCCGGGGCGGGCGTTGCAGTACACCTCGGCGGTGTAGGTCTTGCGCGTCAGCGCGCGCAGGTCCTCGGACGGGATGTCGTCGCAGAACTTGGACAGGATTTCAAACGCGAGATCGGCGTACGACAGCTTGCGCCAGGCTTCCAGTTCACCGGCCGTGACTTGCGGGTATTCCTGCGGCAGGTACAGGCCGCCGTCCGGCGCCAGGCCGCCCAGCAGGATCTCGGAGAAGGTTTGCGGCATCTCATGGCCGCGCGTCGACAGGTATTTCATCGTTGCGTTCAGTTCAGTTCTTCCATGCGCAGGCGGGTCACCGCCGACAGCACGGTCGGCAGTGCCTCGATCTTGGCGATGGCGGCGTTGACCTGCTTCTCGAGGGTGAGATGCGACAGCATGATGATGTCGGTCTGCGGCTCGCCTTCGCGCGATTCCTTCTGCAGCATGGCGTCGATGGAGATGCCGGCATCGGCCAGGATGCGGGTGATGTCGGCCAGCACGCCGGTCTCGTCCGCCACGCGCATGCGCAGGTAGTACGAGCTGGTGACTTCCTCGATCGGCAGCACCGGCACGCTGGACAGTTCGTCCGGCTGGAAGGCCAGGTGCGGCACGCGATGCTCGGGGTCGGCGGTGTGCAGGCGGGTCACGTCGACCAGGTCGGCGATCACGGCCGAGGCGGTCGGCTCGGCGCCGGCGCCCTTGCCGTAGTACAGCGTGGCGCCCACGGCGTCGCCCTGCACCAGCACGGCGTTCATGGCGCCTTCCACGTTGGCGATCAGGCGCTTGGCCGGTACCAGCGTCGGGTGCACGCGCAGCTCGATGCCGTTTTCGCGGCGGCGCGTCAGGCCCAGCAGCTTGATGCGGTAGCCCAGCTCTTCGGCATAGCGGATATCCACGGCCGACAGCTTGGTGATGCCTTCCACGTAGGCCTTGTCGAACTGTACCGGCATGCCGAAGGCGATCGAGCTCATCAGCGTGATCTTGTGCGCGGCGTCGATGCCTTCGATGTCGAAGGTGGGATCGGCCTCGGCATAGCCCAGCGCCTGGGCCTGCTTGAGCACGGTGTCGAAGTCCAGGCCCTTGTCGCGCATCTCCGACAGGATGAAGTTGGTCGTGCCATTGATGATGCCGGCGATCCACTCGATGCGGTTGGCGGTCAGGCCTTCGCGCAACGCCTTGATGATGGGAATGCCGCCGGCCACCGCGGCTTCGAAAGCGACGATCACGCCCTTCCTGCGCGCGGCCTCGAAGATCTCGTTGCCATGCACGGCCAGCAGCGCCTTGTTGGCGGTGACCACGTGCTTGCCGTTTTCGATGGCCTTGAGCACCAGCTCGCGGGCGATGCCGTAGCCGCCGATCAGCTCGATCACGATATCGATCTCGGGGCGGGTGACGACATCGTTGGCGTCGGCCACCACCTCGACCTGCCCACCGGTCAGCTCGCGGGCGCGCTCGGTGTTGAGGTCGGCCACCATGGCAATCTCGATGCCGCGCCCGGCGCGGCGGCGGATTTCCTCCTGGTTGCGTTGCAGCACATTGAACGTGCCGCTACCGACGGTACCGATGCCAAGCAGGCCTACTTTGATGGGTTTCATGGACGATCTGACTCTGAGTTGCTGAAAAATGGATAACGCCGCAGTGGCCCTGCCCGCGCCGGCTCAGGCCGCGTGGCCGTGGCGTTTGCGGTATGCCTCGAGGAAACGGCCGACGCGGCCGATGGCCTCGCGCAGGTCTTCCTCGTGCGGCAGGAACACGATACGGAAATGGTCGGGCTTGTCCCAGTTGAAACCGGTCCCCTGCACCAGCAGCACCTTGGACTCCTGCAGCAATTCATAGATGAACTCCTGGTCGTCCTGGATCGGGTACATCGACAGGTCGAGCTTGGGGAACAGGTAGAGCGCGGCCTTGGGCTTGACGCAAGTGATGCCGGGGATCTGCGTGATCAGCTCATGGGCAAGATCGCGCTGGCGGCGCAGGCGGCCGCCTGCGCCGACCAGGTCGTCGATGCTCTGGTAGCCGCCCAGCGCGGTCTGGATGGCCCACTGGCCCGGCACGTTGGAGCACAGGCGCATCGAGGAGAGCATGTTCAGCCCCTCGATGTAGTCCAGCGCGGGCCGCTTGTCGCCCGATACCACCATCCAGCCCGAGCGGTAGCCGCAGGAGCGGTAGTTCTTGGACAGGCCGTTGAACGTGACGGTCAGCACATCGGTCGACAGCGAGGCGATCGAGGTATGGGTATGCCCGTCGTACAGCACCTTGTCGTAGATCTCGTCGGCGAAGATGATCAGCCCCTGCTCGCGCGCGATCGCCACGATGCCCTCGAGCAGCGCGTCCGAGTACAGCGCGCCGGTGGGATTGTTGGGGTTGATGACGACGATCGCCTTGGTGTTCGGCGTGATCCTGGCCCGGATGTCGTCGAGATCGGGCATCCACTCGTTGGTTTCGTCGCACACATAGTGCACCGGCGTGCCGCCCGAGAGGCTCACCGCGGCCGTCCACAGGGGGTAGTCCGGGGCCGGCACCAGCACTTCGTCGCCGCCGTTGAGCAGCGCGTTCATCGACATCACGATCAGTTCCGAGGCACCGTTGCCCACGTAGATGTCGTCCAGGCCGACGCCCTCGATATGCTTCTGCTGCGTGTAGTGCATGATCGCCTTGCGCGCGGCGAAGATGCCCTTGGAATCCGAGTAGCCCGCCGAGTTGGGCAGGTTGCGCATCATGTCCTGCTGGATCTCTTCCGGGGCGTCGAAGCCGAACACAGCCAGGTTGCCGATGTTCAGCTTGATGATCTTGTGGCCTTCCTCTTCCATCTGCTTGGCCTTTTCCAGCACCGGGCCGCGGATGTCATAGCAAACATTGTTGAGCTTGTTGGATTTCTGGATCGGTTTCACGGCGATGTCGGCAGGAGGCAAGCGCCGCCGTCTGGCGGCAGCTATCTAGGGAATCTGGGTGGGAAAGGAGCGGCCCGTTGTGCGCATCCGCTGCGATGCGACGCAAAACGTGGCAGGCAGGAAGGCAAAAGCTATAATTTATCGGATTATGACAGACTTCGGCAGGGATTCTTGCATTGCAGCGTACGGCGCCGGACCCCGGCCCTGCGGCAAAGCCGTGCGCCCTGCCGGCTCCAAAATGCTCTCAA
Organism: Cupriavidus sp. 01T418; assembly: GCF_056398885.1. NCBI lineage: Bacteria > Pseudomonadati > Pseudomonadota > Betaproteobacteria > Burkholderiales > Burkholderiaceae > Cupriavidus > Cupriavidus sp. 01T418. The sequence continues at coordinate 15,437 of NZ_JBFTQG010000053.1, read as the reverse complement.
CCCGCCCCGGGGCGGCCCGGCCGAGTCGCCGTGCGCCCGTCCATGGGTAGTGCCCGATAAGGTTCGCCATTGAAACTCCACGCTGACCAGCCCAATGCCCTCAATACGGTGACGTCCTATGGACCGGGCTATATCGAAATCAATATGGTGCGCTACACGGTATCCGTGCTGGTCATGCCCGAGGGCGAGATCCGGCCGTGGCCGGTGCAGCGCTTCGAAGACCTGGAGGCGGCGCATTTCGAAGGCCTGCTGGAGCACTCGCCCGAAGTGGTGCTGCTCGGTACCGGCAAGCGCCTGCGCTTCCCCCATCCGCGCCTGACCGCGTCCCTGGCACGCCGGCATGTGGGCGTGGATGCCATGGATCTCCAGGCCGCCTGCCGCACCTACAATATCCTCATGGCTGAAGGCCGCAAGGTGGCGGCCATCCTGCTGCTGGAAGAGCCTGCCTGAGCCCGCCGCGCCGCCCGGCGGCGGCGCCGCAAGTTAGGCCTGCGTCACGCTTGAAGTTTCCGGCGCCGCCCCCATCTGCCGCCACCATGGTGGCAGCACTCATGCCGCCGCCTCCCTTCCTGCCCCTCCCAGGAGCCATAAGAATGACAGTCAGTCTCAGCAAGCCCGTACCCGACTTCAACGCGCCCGCTACCGGCGGCGCGTTCAGCCTTGCCGACCAGCGCGGCAAGACCGTCGTCCTGTACTTCTACCCCAAGGACAACACCCCGGGCTGCACCACCGAAGCCATGAACTTCCGGGACCAGTACGACGATTTCGTCAAGGCCGGCGCGGTGGTCTTCGGCATCTCGCGCGACAGCCTGAAGTCGCACGAGAACTTCAAGGCCAAGCTGGAACTGCCGTTCGAGCTGATCTCCGACGGCGATGAGGCCGTCTGCCACCTGTTCGATGTCATCAAGATGAAGAAGATGTATGGTAAGGAAGTGCGCGGCATCGAGCGCAGCACCTTTATCGCGGACGGCAAGGGCATCCTGCGCCACGCCTTGCGCGGCATCAAGGTTCCCGACCACGTCGACGAAGTCCTGCAGATCGTCCGCGCACTCTGATCCGGGGCCTTCCCCGGGCCGCTCCCGGGGAGCTTGCGGGGGGCGTTGCATGGTGTTGCGATAATGCGCCGCAACAACACCCGAAAAAGTCGCCCGGCCGGCGATTGCAAAACAGAAAACGTTCGGATACATTGACCTTTAATGAGTTCAGATTCCGGATGCCACGCTGTTTCATCGTCCCGGCCCAGGCGCTCCCTGCCACAGGCCGGTAGCGGACCTGCCGTGTCTCCGGTGCCAAAAGAAGCCGTCAAACCTGCCCCACAGGTCTGGCGGCTTTTTTCTTTGTGTACCTTGTGGTGTTTGTACGTCCAGGACTCGTTCGGCACGTTCGCGGCACCTTGCGGTCGCGCCAGTGTCCTGCGTCGTTTTCCAGCCGTTTTCTCCCCCTGAAAGGAACGCCAAGCATGCCGCTGCCGACCATGCCCGCCAAGCCTGCCCAATTGCTTGACCCGAGCGAATTCGCCCCGGTGACCAAGCTGACCAAGGCCAAATCTGCGTCGCAGGGTAAAAAACCCGTGCCGGCGCTGGAGCGCGTGGCCTTGCTGGAAACCGGAAATAGCACAGAGCAAGACGTGCCGGCCGTGGTGGCCCACGCCAGCGGTGCGACGCGAGCGCGCACCAAGGATGCGCCCGCGTCCACGCTGAAATCCGTGCCGCCGCTGGCCGCCGTCCCCTCGACGCCGGCCAGGACCGCTGGCACCACCAACCGGCGCGCGCAGAAACACGCTGGCCCCAGCAAGCTGTTCGTGCTGGACACCAATGTGCTGATGCACGACCCGTCCTCGCTGTTCCGCTTCGAGGAGCACGACGTCTATCTGCCCATGATGACGCTCGAGGAGCTGGACAACCACAAGAAGGGCATGAGCGAAGTCGCCCGCAACGCACGCACCGTCAGCCGCACCCTGGATGCGCTGGTGGGCGGCACCGACGGCGTGCTCGACGAAGGCATGCCGCTGGCCAAGCTGGGCAACCGCGATGCACAGGGCAAGCTGTTCCTGCAGACCAAGCTCAACGAGATCAAGCTGCCCGACGGCCTGCCCCAGGGCAAGGCCGACAACCAGATCCTGGGCGTGGTCAGTGCGCTGCAGCAGCAATTCCCGGAGCGCCAGGTCGTGCTGGTGTCGAAAGACATCAATATGCGTATCAAGGCGCGTGCGCTGGGCCTGCCCGCCGAGGATTACTTCAACGACCAGGTCCTGGAAGACAAGGACCTGCTCTACGCGGGCGTGATGCTGCTGCCCAACGACTTCTGGGCCAAGCACGGCAAGGGCGTGGAAAGCTGGCAGGATCCCAAGTCCGGCGCAATGTTCTATCGCCTGACGGGCCCGCTGGTACCCTCCTTCCTGGTCAACCAGTTCGTCTACATGGAGCCCAGCGACGGCAGCCTGCCGCTGTACGCCCAGGTCAAGGAAATCAACGGCAAGACCGCACTGCTGCAGACGCTCAAGGACTACACGCACCACAAGAACAATGTGTGGAGCGTGACCGCGCGCAACCGCGAGCAGAACTTCGCGCTCAACCTGCTGATGCATCCGGAGATCGACTTCGTCACGCTGCTGGGCCAGGCCGGCACCGGCAAGACCTTGCTGGCGCTGGCCGCGGGCCTGGAGCAGGTGCTCGACCAGAAGCTCTACAACGAGATCATCGTCACCCGGGCCACCGTGCCGGTCGGCGAGGACATCGGCTTCCTGCCGGGCACCGAGGAAGAAAAAATGCAGCCCTGGATGGGCGCCTTCGACGACAACCTGGAAGTGCTGCAGAAGAGCGATGACAGCGCCGGCGAATGGGGCCGCGCGGCCACCCAGGAGCTGATCCGCTCCCGCATCAAGGTCAAGAGCATGAACTTCATGCGCGGACGCACCTTCGTCAACAAGTTCGTCATCATCGACGAGGCGCAGAACCTGACGCCCAAGCAGATGAAGACGCTGGTAACGCGTGCCGGCCCCGGCACCAAGATCATCTGCCTGGGCAATATCGCGCAGATCGACACGCCTTACCTGACTGAAGGCTCGTCCGGCCTGACTTACGTGGTCGACCGGTTCAAGGGGTGGAGCCACAGTGGCCATGTGACGCTGGCACGCGGCGAACGCTCGCGCCTGGCCGACCATGCGGCGGACGTTCTGTAAGCGTTGCACCAACCGGACAGGCATGTAGGGCCACGACGACCGGCAGATTTGCCTGCCGGTCGTCGTGGCCTGGCATCAAAGTATCCGGAGCGCCCGCCATTTCGGCACCCTGCGTGCCGGCGACTGGCGGGCGCTTTTTTCTCTGCGGCTTGTTGAATCGATGGAGACATTGATGGACAACCACCTGCACCACCAACTGGCGCCCGCCAGGAAGGCCACGCCATTGCGCCTGGCGCTAGCGCGCAGCATCGGCATCGCAGCGTTCTCGTCGTTTTCGTCGTTTTCGTTATTCCCGGCCCCTGCGCTGGCGGCCGACGAGATGGTGATCCGCACCATGGGCCCGGTCAGCTACGTTTGCGGCGGCATCGCCGCGGACGAACAGCAAGGACTTGCCGCGCAGCAGAAGAACTTCAATATGGGCGTGCTGTTCACCCAGGGCGAGCGCGGCGAATACCTCGCCGATGTGGCCGTGCGCATGACGCGCGAAGGCCACGAAGTGGCCAGCTTCACGGCGACCGGCCCGAAGTGCCTGATAAAGGCCCCGCAAGGCAGCTACAATATCGAAGCGACTTATAAGGGTCAGACCAAGTCGGTCAATGTGAGCACGGGCACGTACGACGCGCAGCTGCGCTGGTAAGCCACCACGGAGCGGCGTCCAGCTGAGCCGCCCCGCTCTCGCCACGGCACCTGACCCGGAATCGAATCGAGACGGATGCCACCGCGCCAGAAAGCCCATACCGGAAGTCCCGTGCCGTGCCTGGCCGCAGCCTTCCAGAATGCCCGCCTGCCCATGCTTTGCACGGCGGCGCTGCTGCTCGCCGCCTGCGCCTCAACGCCGCCTGCGCGCTTTGGCACGCAGTCCCGGCCCGCGGGTACCTCCATGGTGGATCCCAGCGCCGGGCTCGAAGAGGTCTCCATCCAGGCCATGTCCCTGGTTGGCACGCCTTATCGCTATGGCGGGAATACGCCCGACTCCGGCTTCGACTGCAGCGGCCTGGTCCGCTATGTCGTGTTGCGTGCCGCCAACGTCGACCTGCCGCGCACCACCGAAGCCATGGGCGGCCGCGGCGTCGCGCTGGAGCGCGGCCAGGTGGCTTCGGGCGATCTCGTCTTCTTCAATACGACCGGCCGCGCCAATTCGCATGTCGGCATCTATGTCGGGCAGAACCGCTTTGTCCACGCGCCCTCCACCGGCGGCACGGTGCGCCTCGAGGACATGACAAAAAGCTATTGGGCCTCGCGCTACAACGGCGCCCGCCGGGTCGCGACCGCGCTTGACCAGACGCCCGCCCCTGCCGCGCCGGCGGCTTCACCGGCGCAGCAGCCGTCGGTTGCGCCCAGCGCGCCGGTGGACGACGACCCGATCGCCGCCTTCGCAAATCGCTGATCCATTGTTCAAGCGGGTCACGATAAAAAAACCAGGCATTGCGCCTGGTTTTTTGTTTGCCTGGTCGAGCCGGAATTCGACAGCTCAAAGTACGTGCAGCCCAACCCACCATGCGATGGCCGCCATAAAGGCGGAAGCCGGAATGGTCAGCACCCAGGCCCAGACGATGTTACCAGCCACGCCCCAGCGCACCGCCGACATCTTGCGCACCGAACCCACGCCGACGATGGCGCCCGTGATGGTGTGGGTGGTCGACACCGGCACGCCCAGCGCTGAAGCGATAAACAGCGTGATGGCGCCACCGGTTTCCGCGCAGAAGCCGCCCACCGGCTTGAGCTTGGTGATCTTCTGGCCCATGGTACGCACGATGCGCCAGCCGCCGAACATGGTGCCCATGCCGATCGCCACGTAGCAGGAGGCGATGACCCAGATCGGCGGCTCCGCGCCGCCCTGCGCCACATGCCCGCTGGCGATCAGCAGCATCCAGATGATGCCGATGGTCTTCTGCGCGTCATTGCCGCCGTGACCCAGGCTGTAGAGCGAGGCCGAGACCAGCTGCAGCCGGCGGAACCAGCGGTCGACCCGCGATGGCGGCGTGCGGAAGAAGGTCCAGCTCACGACCACCATCATCAGCGAGCCGAGCAGGAAGCCCAGCAGTGGCGAGATCACGATAAAGGCCACGGTCTTGAGCAGGCCGCCGCCAACCAGCGCACTGGTACCGCTCTTGGCCACCGCTGCGCCAACCAGGCCGCCGATCAGCGCGTGCGAGGAGGACGAGGGAATGCCGTAGTACCAGGTGATCAGGTTCCAGGCAATGGCCCCCATCAGGGCACCGAAGATGACATGGTGATCGACGATATTGACATCGATCGTACCGGTACCAACCGTGGCTGCCACCTTGAGGTGGAAGATAAAGATGGCCACCACATTGCACATGGCCGCCATGGCCACCGCATGGTGCGGCTTGAGCACGCCCGTCGATACCACCGTGGCAATCGAATTGGCGGCATCGTGAAAGCCGTTCATGAAATCGAACAGCAAGGCCAGCGCCACCAGCAAGCCGATGACCCACAGGCTCATTTGTATTGTTTGCATGCCGATTTGTGCCTCAGGCGTTTTCCAGGACGATGCCTTCGATGATGTTGGCGACGTCCTCGCACTTGTCGGTGATGGTTTCCAACTGCTCGTAGATTGCCTTCAGCTTGATCAGGCGCTTGACGTCCGTCTCGTCGCGGAACAGCTTGGACATGGCCGCGCGCATCACGCGATCGGCCTCGGATTCGAGCTGGTCGATCTGCTGCGCCGTCTTCAGTATGGTGCTGGCATTGCTCATGTCGTCGAGCAGGCCAACCGCGATCTTGACCTGGTCGCAGCACTGCACGCAGATGGAGGCCAGCTTGCGCGCCTCGTCGGTGAGGCTCGTCACGTCATACAGCGAGATGGTTTCCGCCACGTCTTCCATCAGGTCGAGGATGTCGTCCATGGTGGTGATGAGCTTGTGGATCTCGTCCCGGTCCAGCGGCGTGATAAAGGTCTTGTGCAGCAGGTCGATGGTGTCGTGCGTGATGCGGTCGGCCTTCTTTTCAGTGGCCTGCACGCGGCGCGCATGCGCCTCGGCATTGGGCAGGTCGTTGACCAGCACTTCCAGCTCGCGGGCGGCGGTCACCGCGCAATCGGCATGCTGGTTGAAGTATTCGAAGAACTTGCCCTCGGTGGGCATGAATCGGCCGAACATGGAATGTTCCTTGTCGAAGCGCGGGGGCGCCGCGGGTTATTGCTGAAAGGGGCAGGGACGCATTGCATGACAGCCGCGCGAGGGCGGCTGTCATCAAAACGTAATATTTTACAGGTAGACGAGCAAAAGCCGAGGGGCTTTGATACGGCTTTGATACGCAGCGCGGGCAACCGCCGTCGGGCGGCCTGCCACAATGCCCGGCGAGCCGCGCCGGGAGTGGCTTCAGGTATCGTTGTCGAAGAACGCGGGGCCGCCGCTGAAATTGTCAAACTTGGTGAACTGGCCCAGGAAGGTCAGGCGCACGGTCCCGATCGGGCCGTTACGCTGCTTGCCGATAATAATTTCGGACGTGCCCTTGTCCTGCGAATCCGGGTTGTAGACCTCATCTCGGTAAATAAACAGGATCACGTCGGCATCCTGTTCGATAGCGCCGGATTCGCGCAAGTCGGACATCACCGGGCGCTTGTTGGGCCGCTGTTCCAGGCTTCGATTCAGCTGGGAGAGCGCGATCACCGGGCAGTTAAGCTCCTTGGCCAGCCCCTTGAGCGAACGCGAGATTTCCGAGATTTCGGTCGCGCGGTTTTCACCGCCGCCCGAACCCGACATCAGTTGAAGGTAGTCGATGATGATCAGGCCAAGCTGGCCGCATTGGCGCGCCAGCCGGCGCGAACGAGCGCGCAGCTCCATTGAACTCAGCGCCGGGGTTTCGTCGATGAACAGCTGGGCATCGTTCATGCGCTGGATGGCATGGGTGAGCCGCGGCCAGTCTTCGTCAAGCAGCCGGCCCGTACGCAGGCGGTGCTGATCGAGACGGCCCACCGAGCCGAGCATACGCATGGCCAGCTGCGTACCCGCCATTTCCATCGAGAACACCGCCACCGGCAGGCCCTGCTCCACCGCCACATGCTCGCCGATATTCAGCGAGAACGCGGTCTTGCCCATCGAGGGGCGCCCTGCGACGATGACCAGGTCGCCCGCCTGCATGCCGCTGGTCATGCGGTCGAGGTCGATAAAGCCCGTGGGCACGCCAGTCACGTCGGTGCTTGAGTCGCGGTGGTACAGCTCGTCGATACGCTCCACCACCTGGGTCAGCAGCGGCTGGATCTCCTGGAAACCCTTCTGCCCGCGCGAGCCCTCCTCGGCAATGGCAAACACCTTGGATTCGGCTTCGTCGAGCAGCTCCCGCACCTCGCGCCCCTTGGGGGCGAAGGCCGCGCTGGCGATATCATCGGCCGCCGTGACCAGCTTGCGCAGTACCGAGCGCTCTCGCACGATCTCCGCATAGCGGCGGATATTGGCCGCACTGGGCGTGTTCTGCGCCAACGAATTCAGATAGGCCAGGCCGCCCACCTCTTCCGCCTTGCCCGCGACCTGCAGCGCCTCGTAGACGGTGATGACGTCGGCGGGCTTGGTGGCGGCAATCAACCGGGAGATGCTCTGGAAGATCATCCGGTGATCGAAGCGGTAGAAATCGGCTTCGTTCAGAAAATCGGCGATACGATCCCAGGCGGCATTGTCCAGCAGCAGGCCACCCAGCACCGATTGCTCGGCCTCGATGGAATGCGGCGGTACCTTGAGATTGTCTAGTTGGGGGTCTGCGACGGGCGCGTTCATGGGAAGCCATTATAAAGGTCGCCGCCAGCGAGCCGGAGGAGAATTCTCAGCTACCTTCCGGCGGCTTCCCGGCAAGTGACGGTGGGAAAACCGGCCCTGTGGCAATGATGCCAACCAGCGTGGCGACCAAACAAAAAAGCAGGAGCGATTGGCTCCTGCCTTTTTGTTTGGCCCGGCGTCCGGCCCCAGCCAGCCCGTGGGCAAGCGGGAACCGGAGCAAGGCAATGCTTAGACGTGTTCGCCCAGGACGGAAACCGTCACGTCGACCAGCACGTCGGTGTGCAGCGAAACGCTGACCGGATGGTCGCCGACGATCTTCAGCGGGCCAACCGGCAGGCGCACTTGCGCCTTCTCAACCTTGAAGCCTTGGCCAGCCAGGGCTTCAGCGATGTCGGCGTTGGTCACCGAACCGAACAGGCGGCCGTCCACACCCGACTTCTGGGTGATCTGCACGGTCAGGCCGTTCAGCTTTTCGCCTTCGGCCTGAGCCGCGGCCAGCTTCTCGGCAGCTGCCTTTTCCAGTTCGGCGCGCTTGACTTCGAACTCGCTGATCGCGGTCTGGGTAGCACGGCGGGCCTTCTTGTTCGGGATCAGGAAGTTACGTGCGTAACCGTCCTTCACGCGAACGATGTCACCCAGGTTGCCCAGGTTGATGACTTTCTCAAGCAGAATAATTTGCATCGTGTTTTCTCCTTAACGGACCTAGGGCCGATCAGTTCTTGTGCAGGTCGGTGTAAGGCATCAGCGCGAGGAAACGCGCGCGCTTGATAGCCGTGTCGAGCTGACGCTGATAGTGCGCCTTGGTGCCGGTCAGGCGGGCCGGCGTGATCTTGCCGTTGTCGCCGATGAAATCCTTCAGGGTGTCCAGATCCTTGTAGTCGATCTGATCCACGCCAGCCACGGTGAAGCGGCAGAAGCGCTTACGCTTGAACAGCGGGTTTTGCTGTTGGAAGCGCTTCTTGTTCTTGTTGTCACGTTTGACGAATGCCATGATTCAATCCTTTTCGAATGCTTTACATCCAGTGATGTGAAAGACGAGAGCCTTGCTGTTGCGGTGCTTGCGGGCCAGGAATCCTTCGCAGTCGAGCATCGCGCCGAGCGGGGTACGCTCAAGCCGCTGGCCGATCTGACCGATTCCCATGGCGGCGATGGCGAACTCCACCTGCCTGGGCGTTTGCGCCTCGACCGTCTCGCCCGCGTACTGCAGGATGCAGTTGACCACGGGGACCCCGGCCGGGGTGTAACGCAAGGCATCGCGTTCCGCGAGCGTTGCGCAGAGCCTCAACTGGTTCAACGCACTCTCCCGCACCGATGCCCGCACTTGCCGCCGCGGCGTTCAACGCCCACGGCAACCACAACAACAGTCCGCACTTAGGCGGCCTGGACTTCGCTGGTCTGTTGCGCGGCCTTGCGGGCTTCTTCGCGCTGCACTTCCTTCATCATCGGGGACGGTGCGGTTTCGGCTTTCTTGGTCTGAACGATGAGGTGGCGCAGCACCGCGTCGTTGAACTTGAACGCGTGTTCGAGTTCAGCCAGGGTTTCCTTGCCGCATTCGATGTTCAGGCAAACGTAGTGAGCCTTGGCCAGCTTCTGGATCATGTAGGCCATCTGACGGCGACCCCAGTCTTCCACGCGGTGGATCTGGCCTTCCTGCGACGTGACCAGCGTTTTGTAACGCTCGATCATGGCCGGAACTTGTTCGCTCTGGTCCGGATGGACGATAAATACGATTTCATAATGACGCATTGACGCTCCTTTTGGATAAGCCGCCCGGGCGCCAAGTCCGGTGCAGCAAGGTTGGATAGCCTTAAAGTATAGCGTGCTTTCGGCCTCGGGGGCAAGTTGCCTCAGTTTTCGGTAAACAGCGCCTGCAATGCCGCTGGATCCTTCGCCAGCCCGCGCGACGCCGCCAGGGCCAGCATCAGCAGCACGCGCGCCTTGTATGGGTTGAGGTCACCGGCCGAAACGAAGACACCCGAGGCCGGGCGGGGAGGTGCCGGGATCGCCACGTGCCCTGCCCCGGTGCGCGAACTGCGCACCACGGCCACCCCCGCCCCGGCAGCATCCACCAGCGCATCGACCAGCGACTGGTGAACCGATCCATTGCCGGCGGCGGCCACGACCAGCCCCGACACGCCTGCCTGCGCCAGGGCATCCACCACCAGCCGGCCAGGCTCCGCATAACTGGCAAGGATCTCCACCTGCGGCCAGGCGGACGGCACTGCCCAGGCCCGGGCCGGCAAGCGCCGGGGCGTGCGCACGAAACGAACCAGGTCGTCCTGCACAAATCCGATCGGCCCCGCCAACGGCGACGCAAAGGCATTGACCGCGGACGTATGCCCTTTCACCGCATCCCGCCCGGCATGAATTTCCTGGTTGATCACCAGGAGCACGCCCTTGCCCGCCGCGTCAGCGTTAGCGGCCACCCGCACCGCATCGAGCAGGTTCAATGGACCATCCGCCGACAGGGAAGTCGAAGGCCGCATCGCCGCCGTCAGCACCACCGGCACCGTGCCCACGCATGCCAGGTGCAGCAGCATTGCCGTCTCCTCCAGCGTATCGGTGCCATGGGTAATCACAATGCCCGCCACATCCGCTTGCGCGGACCAGAACGCGACGCGCTCGACGAGGCGGGACCAGAGCGCGAACGACATGTCCTTGCTATCCACCTGCGCCACCTGCTCCGCCTCGATCCGGGCCACCGCGCCAAGCGCCGGCACCGCATCGAGCAGCGCCGTCACAGGTACCGTGGCCGCCTGGTACTTCGCGCTGCTGGCGGCATTGGATGAAGAACCGGCAATGGTGCCACCGGTGGCGAGCACAACGACGCGAGGCAGGAGAGACATGGCGAATGAAAGGTTTAACGGGAAGCGGAAAAGAGGCTTCGGGTGCCGCAAATTGTAACGCCCACACTCGCGCCACGCGGCACCGGGAGTCGCGTCCGGCGCACCTGTCGATAGGCAAACTCCCAAAATTCCCCTTGCACTTCACTCGATACTGTATAAAATCACAGCATACTGTTTAAACATACAGTGCCTCCAAACACCGGCGACCATGGCGACCCTGACACCGCGACAGCAGCAGATTTTCGACCTGATTCGCAGCAGCCTGCAGCACACGGGCTTCCCGCCCACACGCGCCGAGATAGCTGCCAAGTTCGGCTTCTCATCGCCCAATGCTGCAGAGGAACACTTGCGGGCCCTGGCCCGCAAGGGCGTAATCGAACTCACCCCCGGCGCCTCACGCGGCATCCGACTCAAAGTATCGCGCAGCGACTCCGAGCTGCCGGACCAGTTCTCGCTGCCATTGGCCGGTGTGATGCAGCTGACACTGCCACTGGTGGGGCGCGTCGCGGCCGGCAGCCCCATCCTGGCTGCCGAGCATATCGACCGTCAGTACCAGGTGGACGCCTCGGTATTCGACGTACAACCGGATTACCTGCTTCGGGTACGTGGCCTCAGCATGCGGGACGCCGGCATCCTCGATGGCGACCTGCTGGCGGTCAAGCGCGCCAGCGAAGCCGCGAATGGCAAGATCGTCGTTGCGCGCCTGGGTGACGACGTCACCGTCAAGCGTCTCAACCGCCGCGGTGACTCGATCGAACTCATTGCCGAGAACCCCGATTTCCCCAGCATCATCGTGCACCCCGACCGCGAAGAGTTCTCACTGGAAGGTATCGCTGTCGGCTTGATCCGACCCGGTGCCTTCTGACGAAAGCGGCTGCGGCGGGCAAGCCCCGAATCACGCCGACGCCCGATTGTGCCAACGCCGCCCGCTCGTCGGGCACCGCTAACTGTTGTTGCAAGTCACCAGGTATAGCCATGCTGCCAGCCAACCGCTTCTCCGCCCGCCGTCCCGTCAAGCCCGTCCCGTTCCGCCAATCCAAAGGCGTACGCATCTACCAGGGCGCGCAACGACGCACCATGGTGGGCAGCATGGCCGCTATCTGCCGCATGCTTGAGCTGGAGGAGTCGGCAAAGGTTTTGCTGTAAGCGGTTGCAGTGACATCTGTGACATTTRCAGGCGTGAGTCGAGGACTTCATCAGTTGAACTCGCACCACCATGCAGCGCAGGAAAAAATTTGTGCAGAGTACTAGCCATCTTTCATTTAGCATTGTATGATCTTGTTCTTCGTTGTTCGGCACGTAGCTGAACAACCTCTACGGTGGCTGTAGCTCAGTTGGTAGAGTCCAGGATTGTGATTCCTGTCGTCGTGGGTTCGAGTCCCATCAGCCACCCCAAGAATTTGCTTTGCAAAACAGCGACTTAGCCAAGTCGCTGTTTTTGTTTGTGCGCCTCAAGGCGGAGCTTGCGCGCCATACCGTCGCCGAACTGAACGCGATCCCGGATTGATCGAGATTTTTGGAATTTGATCCTATTGGGGCAGCAGGTCGTGCTCTCTCGCGTATTCCCGCAGTGCATCGTTCATCTTCGTCTGCCAGCCTTCCCCCTGGGCGCGGAAGGCATCAACAACGTCCACGTCGTAACGCACTGAGACAAGCACTTTGCGCGTTTCACTGCGCGGGCGGCCCCGCTTCCCTAGCGCCTTCATCTTCTTGAAGTCCTCGGCTGGCACCTCGTAGGTGTCCGGGTCGGCGGCGATCCCGCGGTTGATTGCCGCATCCTCTTCATCCGTCGGCATGATGATCTTAGGCTTGCTCGACATACGCCTTTACCTCTCGTCTGTTGGCGCGGCGCAGGCTGATAACGTGCATCGCATCACCCCGCTGCGTGAACACTACGCAATACAGCCGCTGGTCAATAACACCGAACCCGATCTCACGGAAGTTCGCGATAGTCGTGGCGCGTATCCGGATAGGCCATCACTGCTGACCAGTCCAATTCATGGGCCAATTCTAATGAGATGCCGTGTTTGGCGCGGTTGGATTCACTCTTGGCCGCGTCGTATGTGATGTCCATATAAATTAGTGTAGCTACACAAAATAGATAGCACAGTTCTAGTCGTACGTTTCCCAGAAAAAACCTTGATCGAGGTCTCGCTCGAACTCGACAGTCCAGGACGTGCCGCTTCCAGCCGCGTAGTTCTGGCGGGCGCCAGTGAGATTTGCCGCGACGGTCACCTGGCGAGGAATGTCGTTTACGCCTTCTTTTGGCGGGCTGCTCTCGTCAAAGACGACCGTGAATTCTTCGCGGCTCCGGCCGTGCTTCTTGCATGCCGACTCGAAGTCTTCTTGCTCGTCCACCGGCAGTTCATCGAAGAGCTTCTGACCCATGACATCTCCCAGCAACTTGCGCGATCCTGCCATGACCAGCACCTGAGCACGCAGACCATCGAAGGCAAGCCCAGCGCCATCCCCTCTGACGGCGAGGAGTACCGTTATCGCATCTGGCGCGAGTGGGATACCGGCAAGGCGATTCCTGAAGCTTTACTCATTTTTGAGATCCATCCCAAGGCCACCAGCCAACTCACAGTCAATGACACCGGCTGCATATGCGAAAAGCCATGCTTCCGCTTCCTCGGCCGTCTTGGGCGGCTGAATCCAGTCCGGCGTAAATCGAACTCCCACACTCTGATCCGAGCCGGAAATCTGCACCCGGCCAAAGTGTTCGCCAGCGTTGGCGCCATCGGGAATGACAAGCCTGACCTTGAACCCTTTGTATGACTGTTCTCTTTCGTGCATGCGAATCTCCAAGAATGTGAGATGACGATCCTGGGACGGCACCCATGCGATCCTCACCCGCTTCTTCGGCAAGATGGCCCCGGCTGCCCTGAAGACAGTACACGGCCGCCAGTTCCTGGATGCCGGCGCCAAGAGCGGCACTCCGGGCTACATGGGCTTTCGCGCCCTCGATCGTACGCGAATCGGAGACATTTCAACCCCAATTGGGGGATGCGCGCCCGACCCACTGATGTGACAGTATCGCCAGGCGCTCTTCACCATGTCCTGGTGTCGCCTAAAGCCCCTGCTCTCCCCGGCACGGGGCTTTTCTCCTTGTAAGCCCAAGGTCCCTTGCCTCAGCGATCACCGACTCGCCAATGCCCGAAGGAGTTTCTGCACCAACTGCTCATGTTGCTCCAACGCCTCATCAAGCGTGTAGCATCCATAGCTCTCGTTTTCCTCCCCCACCCTCCCAACAACGCGAGTCACGAACAGCGGCGTGTCCCTGGGCGCTGGCTCTGAGACCCCGCGGAAGCGGGTAGTGATCGCGATTCCGAAATCTTCCAGAAGCGTACGGCGGAAGATCAGTTCGTTCTCAGCCATCCAGCGCGACCACTCGCCCTGGTCGATTACCTGGACGGGCCGGTTCTTCGCATCCAGGACATAGAAGCGGCTCCATCTGGGTGATCTGCGCGATTCCGATCGGGATCTCATTGGAGGATGATTGGCAAGACGTTCAGATTTTCCTAGTCGTCACTGTCAACGGTAGTCTGGTCAATTTCCCGTTTCGCGGTTCGATATGCATCATCTATCGCGATCTCTTCCGAAGGTGCAGGCTCCCGAACGTTTTGCCTGTGTCCGTGCCCACGGATGACATACGACCAGTCCCACCGGCCAGTCGCGAGCGCCTTTGTCTGGATGGAGATATCCCGTCCTTTGTACTTGAATTCCATATGTGCCACCCCGGATTTCGAAGGACCGTTGCATGCCGTGTGGCTGGCCCGGATGGTGATGCGGCAGGAGACTCAGTGAGCGACTGGGTTCGCCCGGCCTTCGTCAATCAGCTTCTCGGCGTAATTGCGCGCATGTTGCCACGCCTCGCCTTCCGAAAAGTACTGTCCGGGCACGGGTTCGTGCTCGAAGATCTTGATCGAGGTGCCGTCCGCCGCTTTTGCACAGATCGTCACCTCACCGTGCCACGGGCCGCCGGTTGGAGACGTTGCCGTAGCCTCGTACCAGTGATCTTTGTAGTACGTGAAGCCTTGGAGATCCATAGCCTTCTCCAGTTGTTCATGAGAATCGTAGCACGTCCGAAGGATGCAGAATCAGCTTCGCTTGCGCCGTGGTTCCCGCCCTTGGTTGGCACTAATCCGCGAGAGGATATCCAAATTCGCCGCGTTCCAGATCTCGCTCGAACGCTACCGTCCACGAGTAGTCGGTGGCCGCGGGATAGACCTGGGCGTCGCCTCCGAACACACGGGCAACGGTGACCTTCCGAGGAATATGAATCGATTCGCTGCTTGGCGAAACACCTTCTTCCGCGCTTACGTCGAAATCCTCTCCGACAAATCCATGCCGCGCGCAGGCGGACTCGAAGTCATCGCGTTCATTCTCAGGTAATTCGTGGAACAGCTTTTGAACCATGGCCATCTCCCAGAGTCTCGCGAGATCCTAGCATGACGACAATTCTTTGGATTTTAACGATCGCGCTCCTCACGACGAGTGGCGTATACGGCCTGTATCTCAGTCGGCGGCATTTTCGCCGCCGCAAAAGCAAAACCCCCCAGTACTTTCGTACTGGGGGGTTTCAAGGGAGAGCCTGGCGATTACCTACTTTCACACGGGTATCCGCACTATCATCGGCGTGGAGTCGTTTCACGGTCCTGTTCGGGATGGGGG
>NZ_JBFTQG010000052.1:0-84842 GCF_056398885.1 Cupriavidus sp. 01T418 | reverse complement strand
CTGGGGTCGCCGCCGCCGTTGTCTGCCACCGAGACACGCATGCTGGACTTTTCGCCCGTGGTGTTGGAGGTCAGCACCAGGTGATAGGGCGTGGCGCCGCCGTCATTGACGATGCTGGCCGTGACGCCCGCGTTGGACTTGTTGATGGCATCGCGGATGCCGGCCAGCGTGTTGTTGGTGCCGTTGATGTTGACCGAAACGGCCGCCGCGGTGCCGGGTGTGAAAACGTTGCCCACGGTCGTGCCGATCTCGATCTTGATCTCGGCGCTGCCGAGCAGCTGGCCGGTGCTGTCGGTGATGCCGTTCGACACCAGCGTCTGCGCCTGTGCCAGCCGCGCCACGTTGATGGCGTAGCTGCCCGCCATCGCGGTCTTGTCGGCCGCGACGGTCAGCACGCCGGTGTTGCTGGACGTGGTGGTGGTGCTGTTGTACAGGCTCGCGGTGCCAAGGGCGCCGGCGGCGATCTGGAAGGACGCCAGCGCCCCTTGCATCTGGGCGTATGCGGAGAACTTTGTGTTCTGCACCGCAGCCCTGCTGGTGAGGACGGTGAGCTTGGTGCTTTCCGCCTTCTCCAAATTGTCAAGCAGCGCGGACAGATCCAGCTTGGAGCCGACACCTATCGAAGAAATAGCCATGGTTGGAACCTCTGTATGGCGGGTTGGGAAAAGACCCGGCCCGCCGAAGCGGCCCGGCTTGTCAGGAAGTCCCGGGGCGCGCGGATGATACGGCCGGCGCGCAGGATATGCGCCAATCTTTTCCGCGTCCCGCAAGGAAATGTACGCAACAACAGACAAGCAGATGCCGTGTGCGCAACTCTCCGCTCAGGAGCGTAGCGACGAGGGCCTTGCCCCGATCGGTGGAATAAAGGGTGAAAATCCATGTAGATCGGCCTAAAGGTCTGGGCCGGGGCGAAACGTGACAAGACTGGGGGAGGCGCAGATATGGACCGAAAGGGTTTGCTCGATGCTGCCGCGGTACTGGAAGACCTCGCCGCCGGCCTGCAGCCGGACCGGAAGCGGCTGGTGGCGGGCGCGCAGGCGCTGGAGACCATGCACGCGGGCCACCCCTCGTGGCGCGACATGACCGACGCCTCGTTCGGCCTGCAGGCGCTGGCCGCGGGCGGCGCGCTGGACCTGGACCAGAAAGGGCGCGCACGTGCCGCGCGGCTGGCGGAAGTCATCCGCAGCCTGGTCGATCCCTTGTAGCGGGCCAGGGACCCCTTCGGTCGGGCCTCAGGCCTCAGGCCAGCGCAAGGACAATCAGAGCGGCGCCGATCACGGCAACCAGGTCTTCGATCAACGCGGCCGGCCGGTCCGTGCCAAACCATCCCGCAAGGCGCGCGCGCGCGGCCGCGCCGCTGAACGTGCCGATCACGGCGCCAATTGCGCCAAGGACGGCACCGCCCAGCAGCATGCCGCCACCTGCCGCGATCGCGGCGCCGCACAGCGCGCCCGAGAGTATCCGCGCCCCGAACTGCTGTGGCACCTTGCGGCTCGGCGTCGCGGGCAACTTGTCGGTAACAAGCTCGGCCAGCGCAAGCACGCTGAGGATCCAGTGCGTGAACCGGTAACCCAGGAAGGCCAGCTAGTTGCCTGACAGATCCAGCAAGCCAAGATGGCACGCCCAACTGATAGCGGCCGGTGCCGTCATCGCGCGCAGGCCGGCCACGACGCCGATGAGCAGCGCGAGCAGGTAGAGGGTCATGGAGTCTGTCTCCGATCAAGATCGACGAAGGCGCAAGGCGCGCGCCACGAGCTTATGCCAGCGCCCGGCGCTGGCATGTGCGCCGGCCCACATCGCGTGTATGTCATCGGCCTGCGTCAACACCGGAGAATCCAATATTTGGGATGCATTCAAAAACAAACCACATATATTGACTACAAATCAATTTATTGGTCAAGCGTCATCATCGACCCTGTCTGGCAAGTGCGCCCCTCGGGCAAGGCTTCACCAGATACTTTCTGTGCGGCCTTGGCGCGGCACTTCGCGGCCGCGCGCCAATACGGCGTTTCAGCCGATTTTGTTGCGCGCAAGGGTGGGCGCCAGGACGCGCACGGCAAGGTTTACCATTATTTGACATGCACTCAAATAGCGACTAAATTATTGAGACGGTAGCATTTAATCAAAGGAGATGCCGTGGCGGAGCAGAACAAGGCACAGGTAACAGCGGGCATGCGTGGGGCATCCTGGGATGCGCGTCTGATGACACGCCCCTACCAGATGGTCCCGTACGCGCTGGGCACAGCGGACGGACAGGGCACGCTCGGCTTTCTATTTACGGTCACCGGCAAGGAAAAGACGGTCGTCTCGCTGATGCATCCCCGCGAGATGGCCATCACGCATTACCTCGTGCCCTTTGTGCTCGACGCTGGTTGCGCTTGCTGGGTGCAGGGTCCCCGCTCGATCGGCAACGACCTGCGCCTGGAGCACGAGATTGCGTTATTCGACGTAGCGGCGGGCATGACGCACCTGCGCGAGCTTGGCTACGAGCGCATTGTGTTGCTGGGCAACTCCGGCGGGGCGAGCCTGTACACGCTCTACAACCAGCAGGCGCTGACGCCGCAGGCGCAGCGCATCGCCAGGACGCCGGGCGGCCGTCCGACCAACCTGGCAGAGCTGCTGATGCCGGAGGTGGACGGCATGATCCTGGTGTCGCCCCATCCCGGGCAGGGCAAGTTGCTGATGAGCGGGCTCGATCCGTCGGTGACCGACGAGAACGATCCGATGCAGACCGATGCCGCGCTCGATCCGTTCTCCCCGGCCAACGGCTTCGATGCTGCCAGCGGACGCGGCAGCTATGCGCCGGAATTCATCGCGCGCTATCGCACCGCCCAGGTCGAGCGCGTCGAGCGCATCGACGAGCGAGCCAGGCAGATGCTGCGCGCCAAGCATGAAGCCCGCCAGCGCATCAAGGCCGGCGCCGGGACGGAGCAGAATCGCCGCGTGGCCGCGCACGCGCCAGTCTTCCAGGTCTGGCGCACGGATGCCGACCTGCGTTCCTGGGATATCACGCTCGACCCGTCGGACCGCAAGACCGGTTCGCTGTGGGGCAAGGACCCCTTTGTCTCCAACTGGGGCAGCGTGGGCTTTGCACGCGTGGTGACGCCGGAATCGTGGCTGTCGACATGGTCGGGCCTGGCTTCCAACGCGGCACTGGACAAGACCCTCGGTGCGGTGCACCAGCCGACGCTGCTGCTCGAATACACGGGCGACCAATGCACGTTCCCGGCGGATATCGAAGCGATCTATGCGCAGATCGGCAGCGCGCACAAGCGCCATGTCCGCGTGCGGGGCAATCACCATGGCATGGCACTGAGCCGCGACGAGGAGCCGGGCCAGCGCATCGCGGGCGCGCACATCGTCGAATGGCTGCGCGAGCATAGGGTTTAAGGCAAGGCATCTCGCGCGCCACCCCAGGTTCAGCGCGCCAAGTTCAAACGGAAGAGCAAAGGTAGAGAGACATGTTGCAACCCCAATCGGTACGCCCCTCGCAATTGTTGGCGGGCGTCAGTTATCCCGACGAAGACCGGCTCCTGCGCTACGTCGCCGAAGGCGTGCTGACGCAAGAAACGCTGATCGGCGCCTTGCGCGCGTCCTTCAAAGCCAACGCGGATCGGCTCGCGCTGGTGGGCCCCGAGGGCCAGCTTACCTATCGTGAACTGGACGAGCAGACCGAGCGCCTCGGCGCCGCGCTGCTGGCGCTCGGCCTGAGGCCGCTGGACCGCGCGGTCTTCCAGTGCGGCAATAGCAACGAGCTGCTGCTGGCATTCCTGGGTTGCCTGAAGGCGGGCATCATTCCGCTCTGTTCGCTGCAGGCGTTCCGCAAGCTGGAGATCGGCTACCTCGGCAATCTTTGCGAGGCGCGCCTGCACCTGGTGCAGGGCGACGATGCCAGGTTCGACGACGTTGCCTTTGCACAGGATATGCAGGCCGAAGTGCCGAGCCTCTCGATCATCCTGCAGGCGCGCGGCGAGCGCCGCGGCAGTGCCGTGCTGCTGGCCGACCTGATCCGCGAGATGCCGCTGGCCAGGGCGCGCGAGATCCTGGCCGAAGTCGTGCTGGAGCCCTTCCAGGCAGCGGTGTTCCAGCTCTCCGGCGGGACCACGGGCGTACCGAAGATCATTCCCCGCTTCCAGAACGAGTACCTGTACAACATGCGCGCGGTTGCCGCGTGCAATGGCTATACGAAGGACGATGTGCTGTTCTTCCCCACGCCGTACATGCACAACCTCAACATGGGCTGCTTCTTCGGGCCGTTCCTGCTGACCGGCGCGACATTGACAGTCACGCCCGATCTCAGCGAGGAAAACCTGCGTGGCCTGGTGCGCGATTACCAGCCCACCTGGTTCGGCGTGGCGGGCCCGATCCTGACGCGCATTGCGCCGGAACTGGCCAAGGCGGATGCTGCGGGCCGCGCGCGCAGGAACTTTGTCGCGCCGAAGAACGCCGCCGGCCTGACTTGCCTGACAGGATCGCCCGCGTTCCATATCTTCGGCATGACCGAGGGCGTGATCATGTTTTCCCGCAAGGACGATCCGCAGGAAATCCGCGACACCTCGGTCGGCAGCCCGGTATCCGCCTGCGACGAGGTAAGGATCGTGTATCCCGGCACGGAAGACCCCGTGGCCGACGACGAGACCGGCGAGGCGCTGTTCCGCGGACCTTACACCATCCGCGGCTACTACAAGTCAGAAACGGAGGACGCGACGCGCTTTACCGCGGACGGCTTCTACCGTTCCGGCGACCTGATGCGCTCGCGCGTGGTGGACGGCAAGCGCTACTACTTCTTCTGCGGCCGCATCAAGGACGTGGTCGACCGTGGCGGCGAGAAGATCAATGCAGAGGAGCTGGAGAACGTGATCAACCTGCATCCGTCGGTGCTGGCATCGGCCGTGGTGGGGATGCCGGATCGCGTCTATGGCGAACGCGTGTGTGCCTTCGTCATTCCCAAGCCGCCCGTGACGGACCTTACGCTGCCCTGGTTGACCGGGTATCTGCAGGAAGCCGGCCTAGCCAAGTTCAAGTGGCCGGAACGGCTGGAGGTTGTCCGAGAGTTTCCGCTGACCGCATCCGGCAAGCTCAGCAAGGTGTTGCTGCGCCAGCAGATCATCCAGTTGCTCGAGGCCGAGGCGGCCGGCAAAACCGTAACCGAAGGGAAGTGAAATGACCGAAGCGAAACACCTTGTCGGCGTGCCGTCCGTGCAGTTGCACGGCGTGCACCATACCGCGCGTCCCACCTGGAAGCTGGCGGAAACCGTGCATTTCTACCGCGACCTGCTTGGCCTGCCGCTGGTCCATGCCATCTCGGCGAAGGGCTGGGGGCCGGACAATCACGCGGATTTCCTGCATTTCTTCTTCGATAGCGGCAACAGCAGCACCATTGCCTTCTTCTATTACATCGGCACCGAGCGTCCGGACTGGCTGGCGGTGCGCGAGCACTATCAGGACCGCGCCACGCACACCGCCTGGCGTGTGCGCGACGAAGCGGAACTGCTGGCATGGCGCCAGCGGGTGGAAACGGTCGGCATTCCGATGCGTTACCAGATCCGCCACGAGGTCATCGAGTCGATTTACTTCAACGATCCCAACGGCTATCCCATCGAGATCACATGGCAGCTGCGCCCGTTCAGCGAGGCCGACGCGGCCGATGCCAGACTGACCATCGAGGCCGCCATGCAGCTGGAGAGCGAGAATGGCGCCGTCTCGGCGTTTACCTCGATCGAACCGGTCTGGCAGCGCAAGGCCGCGCACATCGGCACAGCGCCGGAGCAGGCCGGCAAGGCGTCGCTTTTTGTGCTGGACGTGCCGGAGTTCGCCGCGCTGATCGGCGTCGCGCGCGACACCGAGGGCTATGTCACGACGCCGCTGCACAACGGCTACGTGCGCATCGACGGCGACCCGCAGATCAGCTTCAGGCGCAAGGCGCTCGGCTTCAAGCCGGCCGTCTGGTACGGCGCGCTGACTGGCGGCCTGGCCGGGCGCATCGTCCGGTTCGACATGGATGCGCTGGTGATTGCGCCGGGGGAAGCGCAATGAAGATTGCCATCATTGGAGGCGGCCCGTCGGGGCTCTTCCTCTCCATCCTGCTCAAGGAGCGGTTGGCGTCGGTGGCTATCGACATCTACGAACAAAACCCCGAGGACGCGACCTTCGGCTTTGGCGTGGTGCTGGCCGACACCGGGCTGTCCAACCTGCGCGCCGCTTCGCCGGTTGTGATTGACGAACTCACCAAGGCGATGCGCTTCAGCGACCGGCACACCATCGTGTGCCATGAAGTGCCGATCACGATGACGCGGCCGGGCGCGGGCGGCGGCGCGATTCCGCGCATCCAGCTGTTGTCCGTGCTGCAGGCGCGTGCCCGCGAACTGGGCGTGCGTGTGACCTACAACCAGCGCATCAGCGACTTCTCCGCCATCGAGGCGGGCCTGGTGGTAGGCGCCGATGGCGTCAACTCGCTGCTGCGTGCCTCGGACGAGGCGGGCTTTGGCACCACCCGCCGCAACCTCACCAACCACTTCGCGTGGTATGGCGTGGAGAAGGCGTTTCCCAATCCGGCGCTGGTGTTCCGGCAGTACCGGGGCGGCTATTTCGTTGCGCACTACTATCCATACTCGGACACCATGAGCACCTTCGTGGCCGAGTGCGATCACCGGACCTGGCAGGACCTTGGCATGGAGGCGATGTCCAGCGAAGGCCGCCAGGCCTTGTTCGAAGAGGTATTCGCGGCGGAACTGGGCGGCTACAAGCTGGTATCGAACAATTCAAGCTGGCGCCAGTTCCCCGTCGTGGCCAACCGGACCTGGCATGTGGGCAAGCAGGTGCTGATCGGCGACGCGTTGACCAGCGCTCATTTCTCGATCGGTTCGGGCACGCGCATCGCCATGGAAGACGCGATTGCGCTGGCCGAGGCCATCGTTGCGTTTCCCGACGATGTGCCGGCGGCGCTGCGGCGCTACGACGACGTGCGCCGCCCGCAAAAGGCCAAGCTGATCCGCGCGTCGGAGGCTTCGTACAACTGGTACGAGCGCATCCGCGAATGGATGAACCTGGCCACGCCGCATGAGTTCGTCTATCGCTTCATGACCCGCACCGGCCGCGTGGACGTCAACCGTTTGCGTGAGCAGTATCCCAACCTGATGGCGGAACTGGCGGCCGCCGGCGTCACCGGTCACACTACGCCGCAGCCATGATCCGTGCCACGGAATACGTGCTGGGCGAGCACCCGTTCGTGGTCCGGCGTACGGTGCGCTGGGGCGACTGCGATCCCGCCGGCGTGGTGTACACGGGCCGCTTCACCGACTACCTGCTGGGCGCGGTCGGCCTGTTTGCCGATCACATGGCAGGCGGAGCAGGGCGGCTGGGCGAGGCGCATGGCGTCGGGACGCCGTGCAAGGCGATGCGCTTCACGTTTATCGGCACGCTGTGGCCGGACGACGAGATCGACATCGAGTGCTTTGTCGAGGCGATCCGCACGCGTTCCTACGACATCCGTTGCATCGCCAGGCGGCTCGACGGAACGCCGGTGTTCGATGCCATGTTTTCCCCGATCTGCGTGCGGCTCGATGAACGCGTTGGCACTGCTATCCCGGATTCCCTGCGGACAGTGCTGATGGCATTCCTGCGCAGCCCGTCCGCGCACGCATGATCCAGATTTGGAGCGAACTCAATATGAATTACCGAATCGGCCAGATTGTCCCCAGTTCCAATATCACGATGGAGCGCGAAGTGCCGGCCATCTTTGCCGGGCGGATGCAGCTACTACCGGAGCGTTTCTCCTTTCATGCCAGCCGCGTGCGCATGCACCGCGTGGTAGCGGAGGAGCTGGAACGCATGAACCGCGACATGGGACGCTGCGCGCTGGAACTCGCCGATGCGCGCGTGGACGTGATGAGCACGGCGTGCCTGGTGGCCACGATGTGCATGGGCAAGGGCTACCACCGGCAAGTGATCGAAGACCTGAACGCCGCCATCGCGCAGGCGCCGTACCGGCCCGTCGTCATGACCTCGGCCGGCGCGCTGGTCGAGGAACTGAAGGACTTCGGCGCGAAGCGCATCTCCTTGCTGGCGCCCTACAGCGACGCGTTGACGCGCACCGTGGTGGCGTACATCGAAAGCGAAGGCATCGCAGTCAAGGACGCGATCAACTTCTCGATCCTCGACAACCTGGAAGTCGGCGAGCGCGACCCGCTGCAGTTGCTGGAAGACGTCAAGCGCCTGGATACCGCCGGCGTGGATACGGTGGTGCTGTCGGCGTGCGTGCAGATGCCGTCGTTGGCGGCGATCGAGCGTGCTCAGCTTGCGCTGGGCATACCTGTCACATCCACGGCGATCTGCACGGCACGGCAGATGATGCGGCGCTTGGGCATCGACGCACTGGCGCCGAATGCCGGCGCGTATCTCGGCAGCCGGGCGGGACTGGCGTAATCCACCAACAAGCCGCGGCGATCTGGTCCCTGGAGACGGCGCTGCAGCCATGAGGAGACAAAGATCATGCAGGAAATCCATTGCGCAGCGTCCCCGGTCGGACGGTGGACCTATGTCGCCGTTTTGCTGGGCGCGGCGCTCGGCATGCTCGCCGGCTATGCACCGCTGTTCAACGCAACGGCGGGCGTGTTCGTGAGACCGCTTGCCGCCGAGTTCGGCTGGGGCCGCTCGGAGGCGTCCCTCTCCTATGCGGCGTCGATGTTCGGGCTGGCGGTTGTGAGCCCGCTGGTCGGCACGATGATGGACCGCTTCGGTATCCGGCGGGTGATCGCCGTTTCCGCGGTGGTCTTTGGCGTCGCCACCGCCTGCATGGCACTGCAGAATGGCAGCAAGGCCGTGTGGGTCAGCCTCTCGATGGTGGTCGGCATGTTCGGCGCCGCCACGTCGGTACTCGGCTATCTTGCCGTGCTGCCGCAATGGTTCGATCGCCGCCTCGGCCTGGCACTAGGCGTTGCCATGTGCGGTCTCGGCGCCGGCACCGTGCTGATGCCGGCCACGGCGCAGTTTCTTGTGACCGGCTACGGGTGGCGTACTGCCTATGTCGCGCTGGGTTGCGGATCGATCGTCTTGTCCTTGCTGGCGTGCTCTCTGTTGCGGGAGCGCAAGACGGCGGGGCACGCAGCGGGTGCGGCGCGCGGTGAGGCCGTGGACGGCGTGCCGTTTGGGGAGGCACTGCGCAGCTATCGCCTGTGGGGCATCTGGGCGGTGTTCGTGCTGGCGTCTTCCGCCACGCTTTCGCTCGGACCGCATCTTCCGGCCATGTTCGCCGACCGGGGCTTCAGCCCGGCGGATGCGGCGCGCAGCGCCTCGATGCTGGGCGTCGGCTTGCTGATCGGCCGCATCCTGACGGGCGTGCTGATCGACCGGATCCACGCGCCGTTCGTCGCCTGCGTGTTCTTCGGCGGCGGTGCGCTTGGCATTTTCCTGCTGCGCTCGGCGCACGATTACCAGGCCTTGCTGCTTGCCGCCACGCTGATCGGACTCACCATCGGCGCGGAAGGCGACCTGATCTCCTACCTGGTGCGATCCTATTTTGGCCTGCGGTCGTTTGGCGCCTTGTTCGGCATTGCGTTTTCCGGCTACGGCTTCGGCGCCGTGATCGGGCCGATCGGCCTGGGTGCCTGGTTCGACCGGCATGGCAGCTATGATGCGCCCTTGCTGGCACTGTCCTGCATGCTGCTGCTGGCCGGCGCGCTGACGCTTTCCCTTGGGCGATACCGCCGGGCAGGCGAGCTTGCGGACGCGGCGCCCGTTCCCGCGGGAGCTTGAGCGCGATCCGCGGACCGTTGACGGGTAGAATTAGCAGTGGCGCAATTATTTCGAACGCGCCGCTTGCACCGATCTGCCACCGACCTATGCCAGCCGCCAAGAAAACTGCCACCGTAGCCGAAATCCCGCCCACCGCCCCGCGCCGCCGGGGCCGTCCGCCCAAGACGGACTCGCCCATCGGCGCGCAACCCATGATCAGCCGGGTTGCCATCCTGCAGCATGCGATCCAGCTCGCGAAAACCACGCCGCTGGACCAGATCTCGATGGTCCAGCTGGCCAAGGATTTTGGCGTGGCGCCCGGCCTGATTCACTATTACCTTGGCGGCCGGGACCAGTTGGTGTCCGGTGTGCTGAACGACTACTACCGGCAGCGGCTGCACCGCCTTTCATCGCTGACCGGCGACTGGCGCCACGATGTGGAGAATTTCGCCCGGTTGAGTTTCCAGGTGGCGATAGAAAACCCCGGCGTCAGCATCTACGTAGCCTCGCACAATCGCTTCCGGTTGTTCCAGGACGTCCAGCCGGGCGAGACCGACTACGGGATGGAGTTTTTCAATCGCATGACGTCGGCGCTGATGCAAGGCGGATTCAATGCGGACCAGGTCGCGCTGGGCTACCATCTGCTGGCGCAATACCTGGTCTCCGCGAGCATGGCCGAGGCCTCCCGCCAGTTGCCGGTTCACCACCAGAGCTTTATTGAAAAGAAGCTGGAATCGACGTCTCCGCTGCAATATCCCGGCGCCCGCTTTGTCAGCAAGTCGTTCTCCCGCCTGAGTTCGGACATTGCCTTCGAGGAAGGCCTGCGCATTACCCTGGACGGCATAGAGGGATGGCAGCGCGACGCTGCCGCGAGCGCCCGCGCCATCGTGCCGCGCAAGCCTCGGGCAAAGAAGGCCTGAGTCTTCCGTTCAAACCACTGAACGCTTCCTTAAAACTCCACCATCGCAAAGTCATCCTTGCCGACGTCGCACAAGGGGCAGCGCCAGTCGGCGGGAATGTCTTCCCAGCGGGTGCCGGGCGCGATGCCTTCCTCGGGCAGGCCGGCGGCCTCGTCATAGACCCAGCCGCAGATGATGCATACCCACTGCTTGAATTGGTCGGTGGAGGCAGCCGCAGGCGCTTCGACGGGCCTTGCCGCGCAAGCCGGCGCGGCTTTCTCGGCCTGTGCCGGCTCGTCCAGGCTGAAGACGAGCGGCGCTGCCGTGCCTTGCCCGCTGGTGACCAGACTGGCCTGCAGTCGTACAAGCAGCTGTTGCGCCTCTTTCATGGTCAGGTCGATCCAATAGGGATCGCCGGCGCCGTCGTTTAAGCGATTGGGGGAAAACTGGATCTCGACTGCGGTGCCTTTCTTATACATGCCAATGGAATCGGGGTTGCGCCGGAGGGGCGTCGGGTCGTGCAGGATAGCACTCCGCCGGGTGCCGCTCCCTCAAGCGGGCCAGGGGACGCGCACGGTGTGCTGTGCGCGTCCCCTGCCGGGCGCCTCGCTTGCCTCACTTGGCCCGCTCGCCCTGGAGTCCGGGCATGGGGGCTTCGCGCCCCATCTCTTGTGGCAGGACGAGCGTGCCGCTCCACATATCGTCCACCCGCTCGCCGTGCAGCACGATGTCCAGGCCCTCCCGCTCTTCATCCGCGCTCACGCGCAGGCCCATCGTCATGTCGATCAGCTTGAGCAGGATGAAACTGGCGACGCCGCTGTAGACCAGCGTCGTCGCCACGCCTTTCAATTGCAGGACCACGCTGCCGTCGGCGCCGCCGATATCCTTCACGGCGAACACGCCGGTCAGGACGGCGCCGACGATCCCGCCGATGCAATGCACCCCGAACGCATCCAGCGAATCGTCATAGCCAAGCATGTGCTTCAACGCCGTGGCTGCCCAGAAGCAGATCACCCCTGCGGCCACGCCGATCACCAGCGCACCGCTCACCCCGACGAAACCCGATGCGGGCGTGATCGCCACCAGGCCGGCCACCGCACCCGATGCAATGCCCAGCACCGACGGTTTGCCCTTGCTGATCCATTCGGCAAACATCCAGCCCAGCGCGGCCGCTGCCGTGGCGATCTGCGTGACCGCCATCGCAAAGCCGGCACGGCCATCGGCGGCCACCGCCGAACCCGCGTTAAAGCCAAACCAGCCGACCCACAGCATTGCCGCGCCCATCAGCGTCAGCGTCAGGTTGTGCGGCACCATCGGCTCCTTGCCGAAGCCGACGCGCTTGCCCAGCACCAGCGCGCACACCAGGCCGGCGATCCCCGCGTTGATGTGCACCACCGTGCCGCCTGCGAAGTCCAGGATGCCGGCTGCCGCCAGCCAGCCGCTCGGCTCCCACACCATGTGGGCGATCGGCGCGTACACCAGGAGCGACCACAAGGCGATGAACACCAGCATGGCGGAGAATTTCATGCGCTCGGCGAATGCGCCGCAGATCAGCGCGGGGGTGATGATGGCGAAGGTCATCTGGTACACCATGTAGACCGTTTCCGGAATGGACCCGGCAAGGTGGCTGACCGTGAGCGTGGTCGCCTTGTCTCCCTTGATGTAGTTCATGCCGTGCAGCATGAAGCGCGACAGGCCGCCGACGAAACTATTGCCAGGCGTGAACGCCACGCTATAGCCGATCACCGTCCAGAGTATGGTGACCAGGCAAGTGATGGCGAAGCTTTGCATCAACGTGGCCAGCACATTCTTCTTGCGCACCATGCCGCCGTAGAAGAGCGCCAGGCCGGGCACGGTCATGAACAGCACCAGGGCGGTGGAACTCAGCATCCAGGCGGTATCGCCGCTGTTGATGTTCTTGGCATCCGTGGCATAAGGCGCGGTGGGGGGAGCCGCCGGTGTCGCGGCGGCTGCCGTGGCCGGCGCMGCGGTGGCGGCGGAGGCTGCGTCTTCGGCCAGCGCCGCGCCGGCATGGCCGCCCAGGCACAACGCCGCAACGGCGAGCGCTCCCGATATGACGATTCTGGCAACTAGCATCTTCATGGCTTGCCTCCTGTCCGCATGAGCGTCTGCTTGAGAGTCTGTCGGGTCAAAGCGCGTCGGCGCCGGCTTCGCTGGTGCGGATCCGGATCGCTTGTTCGATGGCGCAGACGAAGATCTTGCCGTCACCGATCTTGCCGGTGCGGGCCGTCTGCTCGATCGCCTCGATAGCCGGCTCGACCAGTTCATCGCGCAGCACCGTTTCGATCTTCAGCTTGGGCAGGAAGTCGACGATGTATTCGGCCCCCCGGTATAGCTCCGTATGCCCCTTCTGGCGGCCGAATCCCTTGACCTCGGTCACGGTGAGACCCGATACGCCAAGCGCGGAGAGCGCTTCGCGCACGTCGTCGAGCGTGAACGGCTTGATGATTGCGGTAATCATTTTCATGAGACCCACCTCCTGCAGGTTGCTTCGGGACGACGCGGTATCTGGCACCTCGCATGCGCGCGGTCCCTGCAGGCCATGGCGGGCAGTGCGCGGCGGCGAGGAGCGGTATCGGAGGGCGGACTGGTGTTCAAGGCCCATGTGGCTTCGTGCCGGCCCTGCAGCGATGCGCTTCTCTTTCATCATGCTGTGCCTCTGAAGGGTCCCGGGAAGACGCTGGCGCGTTTTTCCCTCCAGCAATTCCCGTGCCCACGGTCCTGCGGCGCATCGAGCAGGAGTCCAAGGGCACGACAAGGCTCTCCCGATTGCATCATGCGCACGAACAGGCACGCGCAAGCTCCCGGAGGTCAGTCGAATGCGAGTTGGCGCGCATGCCATGCGCGGTGGCTCGCTTGCCAATGCACGAAAAATGGGCCCGGCAACGTGCAGGACGGCACAGAAAATGGGAATGCCCTCGCCCGGAACGGGCGCGCCGGAGCGCGCCCCGCACCGCCCTCGCGCTTCCGATTGCTCCGCGCTACCGGCTTGCTAAGGAAGCCTGCGACGCGTCTAATGAGCTGACGCAGGCAATAGCAGTCGGGAGGCCGTATGCGCTGCACAAATTGCGGGTTCGAGAACCTCGCGCAGGCCAGCTTCTGCGAGCAGTGCGGGGGCAGGCTTGCACGGATCTGCCCGCGTTGTGGCGAGGAATGCAGCGTTGCCGCAAGGTTCTGCAGCGCCTGCGGCTCATCCTTGAATGATTCCGCGCCAGCGTCCCTTCCGGCGCCTGCGACCGCGGCTTCGGCCCCGGTCCACTACACGCCGCCCCATCTGGCCGAGCGCATCCTGGCGGAGCAGGCAGCCATGGAAGCCCGGGGAGGGACGGCCGGCGAACGCAAGACCATCACGGCGCTGTTCGCCGACATGGCTGGCTCGACGGCGTTGATCCAGGACCTGGACCCCGAGGAGGCGCGGCACCTGATCGACCCCGTCGTGACGCTGATGATGGAGGCCGTGCACCACTATGAAGGCTACGTAGCGAAGTTCCTGGGCGACGGCATTCTCGCTCTGTTCGGCGCCCCCATTGCGCACGAGGACCATGCCCTGCGGGCCTTATATGCGGCGCTGCGCATGCAGGAAGCGATGCGCCGGCACAGCGACCGCGTACGTCTGGACCAGGGCATACCGCTTCAGATCCGGATTGGAGTCCACACTGGCGAAGTGTTGGTGCGCTCGATCCGCAAGGACGACCTGCACACGGACTACGATCCTGTGGGACACACGATCCACATCGCCTCGCGCATGGAAGGCGTCGCCACCCCGGCGTCCATCCTCGTCAGCGAGTCCACCCACAGGCTCACCGAGGGGTATTTCGAATTCAAGGCGCTGGGGACTACCCACGTAAAGGGCGTCCGGGATCCGCTCGCTGTGTTTGAGGTGCTGGGCCTCGGGGCGTTGCGCACGCGCCTGCAGGTGGCGGCGCACCGCGGGCTGGCGCGCTTCGTGGGACGCCAGGCCGAAATGGAAACATTGCAAAAGGCCCTGGAGCTGGCCAAGGCGGGGCAGGGGCAGGTCGTCGGGGTGATGGGCGAGGCCGGGGTAGGAAAATCGCGGCTGTTCCACGAGTTCAAGGCAAGGTCACAGCAAGGCTGCATGGTGCTGGAGACCTTCTCGGTTTCGCACGGCAAGGCCTTCGCCTATTTGCCGCTGATCGAGCTCCTGAGGAATTACTTTCAAATCACGCCGCAGGACAACGACCGCAGCTGCCGCGAGAAGGCCACCGGCAGGCTGCTCACCCTGGAGCGAACGCTGGAAGAGCATTTGCCCTACTTGCTCTACCTGCTCGGCTCCGTCGAGCCCGGCTCGGTACTGCCGACCATGGACGCCGCCATTCGGCGCCAGCGCACGTTCGAAGCGGTTGCACATCTGCTGGTCCGCGAAAGCCTCAATCAGCCCCTCGAACTCCTGTTCGAAGACCTGCAATGGCTGGACAGCGAAACCGAGGCCTTCCTCAATGTCCTCATCGACCATGTGCCGGGTGCGAGGATCGTCCTGCTGGTCAACTACCGTCCGGAGTACTCCCATGACTGGGGTCCCAAAGGCTATTACACCCAGCTGCATCTGGAGCCATTGGGTCCGGCCGAAGCCCAGGGGCTGCTCACTGCGCTGCTGGGCGATGATCGCGCTCTCGCGCCCCTGAAACGGCTGATCCTGGACAAGACGGAAGGCAACCCGTTCTTCATGGAGGAAGTGGTCCAGACCCTGGTCGAGGAGAAAGCCCTGCTGGGCCAGCCTGGCTCCTACCGCATCGAAAAGGCGCCTACCTCACTGCACATCCCCACCACCGTCCAGGGCGTGCTGGCCGCCCGCATCGACCGGCTCCCCCTTGTCCAGAAGGAACTGTTGCAAAGCCTGGCCGTGATCGGCAAGGAGTTTCCATTGAGTCTCATCCAGCACGTCACTGCGCTGACTGATGACAAGCTGCGCCCGCTTCTGGCCGACCTGCAGGCGGGCGATTTCATCTATGAGCGACCCGCGTTCCCGGAGGTGGAGTACGCTTTCAAGCACGCGCTCACTCAGGAAGTCGCCGGCAATTCGCTGCTTACCGAGCGGCGCAGCGCGCTGCACGAGCACACCGCCGAGGCCATCGAGGTTCTGTTCCAGAGCCGGTTAAAGGACTACTGCTGCGAACTCGCGCACCATTACAGCCATAGCGGCAACATCCCGAAGGCAGTCGAGTATCTGCACTGTGCCGGCCAGCAGGCCCTGGAGCGTTCTGCACAGAGTGAAGCGATCCTTCACCTCGGCACAGCCGTTGAACTGCTAAAACGACTGCCCGACACGCCCGAGCGCGCACGCGAGGAACTCAGGCTGCTACTAACGCTCGGGCCGGCCTTGATAGCCACCCGGGGTCAGGCCGCCCCGGAAGTGGAGGCAACGTTCAGGCGTGCGCTGGCATTGTGCGAACAGGGTGGGCAAACACCCGATTTCTTCTCGGCGCAGCTGGGACTGTGGGCGTTCTATCAATTGCGGGCGCAGTACAAGGTTGCGCAGCCGCTTGGGGAACGGCTGCTTGGCATGGCCGTGGAGACGCAGAAGCTGGAGCAGCTTGCGGAGGCGCATCGTGTACTCGGGGCCACCACGTTCCGTCTGGGCCAGTTCGGCGCGGCCCGCACCCACATGGAGGCAGTGCTGGCACTGCATCGGCCAAACCCGTCGGCATACGACTTTCTTCTGGGTTACGGGCGAGACCCAGTCGTACACGCCACGACCACGCTGGGTTGGATCCTGTGGTATCTGGGCCAGCCGGATCTGGCCCGCGCGCGCTGCCAGGAGGCATTGAACCTGGCCAGGAAACGCCCTGACGCCTTCAACCTCGCGCTTTGCCTCGTCTTCGCAGCCGAAGTGCACCAATTTCGGGGTGAGGTGCAATTGACCCGCGAGTACGCAGAGGCCGCGATCGCGGTCTCGGGCGAGCAGGGGTTTCCCATCTATCTGGCGTGGGGAACAGTCCTGCAAGGCTGGGCGCTGGCTGAACAAGGCCGTCATGAGGAGGGGATTGCCGAGATACACCAGGGCCTCGCCGCTTACGAGGCGACTGGCGCGGCGCTGGGCAGGCCGAACTTTCTGGCCCTGCTCGCTGCAACCCTTGGTAAAGCCGGGGACTGCCACGCCGGACTGGACGTGCTGACCGAGGCGCTGGCCTTGACGGAAGACACGGGAGAGCGGCTTGACGAAGCGACGCTGCATCGGCTCAAGGGAGAGTTGATACTCCAGCAGCCGAGCGCGGGATCCCGCGTGTTCACGGGCCACGAAGAAGCCGAGGCTTGCTTTCACACGGCAATCGCCGTCGCCCGCCATCAGGGGGCCAGGTCACTGGAGCTGCAGGCCGCGCTGAGCCTGGCCCGGCTCCTGCGGCGGCAGGGAAAGATGGCCGCCGCGCGCCAGGCCCTGAGCGCGATCCATGGCACCTTCAGTGAGGGCTTCGACACCGCTGACTGGCAGCAAGCCAAGGTACTACTGGATGACCGGACCTGAGGGGATGGCGCTTCCCGGTTGCCCGGTCGTCATCCTCAAAGGAATTCCTTTCTGATGTCAATGCTCGAGCGCTGGCCAACGTTGTCGTAGTTTTCCTTGATCCATGCCTCGGCCTCAGTCCTCCCCTTGTCACGCAGGAAGCAAAGGAAGCCCCAGTCGGCGTTGTACTTGCTCGACGCGCCGAGGGTGCTCATGGTCTCGTCGGAGCGGATCGAGTGGATCAGCATTTCCTTCATCTCGCCACGATCGATCTTGCCTTGCTGGATGAGCGAAGTCACGAAAGCAATCGCGCGCATTTCCCGCATGAGCGACGAGTTGAAGCTCACTTCATTGACGCGATTGAGAATATCGGCGGCACTGGTCGGCACGCCACGGCGCACGATCGGATTGATGTGGACAATCACGATATCGTTTGTATCGCAGTGATAGATCAGCGGGAAAATTGCCGGATTACCCACATAGCCGCCATCCCAAAAGTACTCGCCATCGATTGCCACGGCCTGAAACAGGGTTGGCGGACAGGCCGAAGCCAGCACGGCCTCGACGCAGATGTCCTCGCTTGAAAAAATGCGTATCCTGCTGGTCTCGACATTGGTCGCGCACAGATAGAGCTGTATCGGGCATTGCTTGCGCAATGCCGCAAAATCGACCTGCTTCTCCAGCACATCCCGCAGCGGATTCATGTTGTTGGGATTGAACTGGTAGGGCGACAGGATGCGCAGAGCGATGTCCGCCAGCGCGTACAAGGGCGAGTGGTTCAGCCCAAAGCTATGTGTCCCTTTCAGCCACGGCACCCAGCGCAACGGGCTGTACCGCTGCGCCGACTGCGCGATGGCAAACCAGAAATCGTGGAGCGCCTGGCGCGCCCGGTCCTGCCCGCCTTGCAGCAAACCATAGGCGAGCACAGCGGCATTCATCGCTCCCGCACTCGTGGCACTGACGCCTTCGATGGCGAACCGCTCATCTTCGAGCAAGCGGTCGAGGACGCCCCACGTGAACGCACCGTGCATGCCGCCGCCCTGCAAGGCGAGGGCAATTGGCTTTTGTTCGCCGTTACCGGTCTGCCTGCGGATATTCCCAGCCATCCCAAAGCTCCTTGGTGGTGCGCACGGGGAGCATGCCCGCCGGGTATCGGCTTTGCGCGGGCGTAGCGTGAAGTATCGTAACCAGCGCTTCCCGAGGCGTTTGCTCGGCGGCTGCCAGACAAGTTTCCAGCAGTGCATCGAATGAAAGGGGCCGCTGTTCTGAAGTGTAGTAAAGATGTGATGCTTAATCGTGGCGCACGTCAATCGACTGGCTTGATGCGCCGGAATGCGCCAAGGAGCGCGAAGTCATAGGCGATCTTGAGCAGGCCGCAAGCAA
Source organism: Cupriavidus sp. 01T418 (assembly GCF_056398885.1). Taxonomy (NCBI): domain Bacteria; kingdom Pseudomonadati; phylum Pseudomonadota; class Betaproteobacteria; order Burkholderiales; family Burkholderiaceae; genus Cupriavidus; species Cupriavidus sp. 01T418. The sequence goes on along the minus strand of NZ_JBFTQG010000052.1, from coordinate 66,347 downwards.
CCAGGGGTGCGCCGACCCAACCCATCGCCAGCAGGCCGCCCGCGAGGGTCGGACTCAGCGCGGCGGCGAGGCTCCTGGGGACAGCGGTCAGGCTGGCGGCAGCAGGGCGCTCGGGCGGCGTCACCGCGGCCATCACATACGCGGTTCTCGTCGGCACGTCCATCTGCGACAGCGCGCTGCGCACGAGCAAGAGGCTCAGCGTCACCGCCAGGGAGGGGGAGAACGCGGCCGCGATCAGGCAGAGGCTGGACGGAATATGGGTGAACACCATGGTGTTCAGCAAGCCGAACCTGCGAGCCAGCGGCACGGCAACAAGCTGGGAGCCCGCGCTGAGCAACCCCGACCAGAAAAAGAACTGTCCGGCGGCCCCGGGCGAGAGCCCGAAGCGCTGCATCAGCCAAAGCGCCAGCAGCGAGTTCACCACCAGGCCACCGGCAAAGGCGTCGACGCTGAACAGCAGGGCAAGGCGCGTGACGATCCGGCGAGACGGGCCAAGCGGCACTCTCGCCGACACCAGGTGCGCGGGGGCCTCGGGCATGCGTGCATAGAGGAACCACAGCGCGACACCGGTCAAGGCGTAGAAGAGAAACATCGCGCGCATGGCGCTGAGGAGCAATATCCCAAATTGCGCGGCGAGCCAGGCCGGCAGCGCTGCTGCCAGCGCGCCAATGGCGGCGCAGAGGGCACCGGTCAGGCTGTAGCGGGCGAACAGCGCCGTGCGTGCATCCGCACCAGCGGCATCCGCGAGACAAGCCTGCTCCAGTGGCAGGAACACGCTGACGTCCCCGGAACCGGGGTTGATCGTACCGACGAACGCGACGAGCAGCAGCGGCCATAGGGAGGAGAGTCCGGCGAAACCGATGCCGGTCGCGGCCATCAATGCAGCCGCCAGCACAAGCAGGCGGCGCTGCGGGTAGCGATGGCCGAGGACGCCAACCAGTATCGTCGACAGTGCCGAGCCGATCAGGGTGGCACTGCTGATCAAGCCTACTGCCAGTTGCGCGAAACCGAGCGCGAGCAGGTACGTTGGCAGCAGGACGGCGACGAACCCGTCACAGAAACCGCGTAGCGCCCGGCCGACGAGAAGGGGCAGGGCGCCGGCATGGACACCTGCAGGCAATAACAGGCGAGCAAGCCGGGCTTGACCAGCGGTCACGGGAGGCTCCTCAAGCGTTTGAAGCGTTTGCACTGCGGTACGCGAGCCACACTATGCCACGGCAAGCGGCCTCGCCAGTTCGACAACGGGCCATCCCCGTTCCTTCGCAATCGCACGCAGGCGCGGATCCGGCGCCACCACGATCGGATGGCTGACATGCTCCAAGAGAGGCAGGTCGTTAAGCGAATCGGAATAGAACAGCGTGTGATCGAATTCCTCCCAACGCCGGCCGATCACCGCCAGCCAGTCCGCCACCCGTCCCACCTTGCCCGCGCCGAAACTCGGCACGCCGATCATCTCGCCGCTGAACTGCGCCAGCGGGCCGTCGCCGATGGTGGCGGCCTGCGAGGCCACCAGGTGCTTCACGCCGAAAGCGTCGGCAAAGCCGCGCGCGACGAAGTCGTTGGTGGCGGTCACGATGCAGCACAGGTCGCCGGCGGCCTGATGCTGGTCCACCAGTTCGCGTGCCGGCGCCGGGATGCGGTCGGCGATGCCGGCAATAAAGGCGCGGCGCCAGGCTTCCAGGTCGCGGCGGTCGTAGCGCGCCAGGAAGGACATGCAGAAGCGCTGGAAAGCATGAATATCCAGCTTGCCGTCGGTGTAGTCCTGGGCGAAGCGCTGGTTTTGCGGGGCGAATTCGGCTTCGTCCAGCACGCCGCGCTGCATCAGGTAGCGCAGCCAGGTGGAGCCACTATCGAAAGGAATCAGCGTGTGATCAAGGTCAAACAGTACGAGTTGCATGTGCGGTACGGATAACGATGAGGTCGGGAATGGCGAAATCCCGCACATGATACGGGGTTGGGCACCAGGCCGGCCAGGAAGCCGGCCTTCAGTGCGCATTCCCGAGACACTGGCCTGGCCGCCAACGACCAGTAAAATACCTGCCTCAGGTCCGGCAGGTTCTCAAAGGCAGCAGGGTGGCGCAACGACAACACGGTTTTCTTCTGACTCGACACTGGCGCGATACGCCCGCCGGTACGGAGGTCGAGTTCTGGCTGGCAACCGATGGCGGCCCGCGGCATGTCCGCCTGGCGTCGCAGCCTTCGGTGGCGTTCATCCCCGCTGAACAGCGCCAGATGGCGGAAATCGTATTGCGCGGCGAACGCAATGCCGAACTGCGCGAACTATCCCTGCTTGATTTCCACCGCCGTCCGGTACTGGGGCTGTATTGCCAGCAGCATCGGCAGTTGATCAAGCTGGAGAAGCAACTGAAGGATGCCGGCGTCAGCGTCTACGAAGCCGACATCCGTCCCCCCGAGCGCTACCTGATGGAGCGGTTCATCACCGCGCCGGTATGGTTTGCGGGCGAGCCGAATGACAATGGGCCCTTGCTCGACAGCCAGATGAAGCCGGCACCGGAGTACCGCCCCCGGTTAAAGGTGGTGTCGCTGGACATCGAGACCACCGCCCACGGCGAACTCTATTCCATCGCGCTGGAAGGCTGCGGCCAGCGCCAGGTGTATATGCTCGGCCCGCCCAACGGCGATGGCAGCGGACTCGACTTCGACCTGGCGTACTGCGACAGCCACCGGCTCATGCTGGAAAAGCTGAACCAATGGCTGGCGCTGCACGATCCCGATGCCATCATCGGCTGGAACGTGGTGCAGTTCGACCTGCGCGTGCTGCAAAAGCATGCGGATCGCGATGCGGTGCCGCTGGTGTTCGGCCGGGACGGCAACTTGCTCGAATGGCGCGAGCACGGATTCAAGGACAACCATTTCTTTGCTTCCGCCGCAGGCCGCCTGATCATCGACGGCATCGAAGCGCTGCGATCCGCCACGTGGAATTTCCCGTCCTTCAGTCTGGAAAACGTGGCGCAGACCCTGCTGGGCGAGGGGAAATCCATTGACAACCCCTATCAGCGGATGGCGGAAATCGACCGCCGCTTTGCCGAGGACAAGTCCGCGCTGGCGCGCTACAACCTGAAAGACTGCGAACTGGTGACGCGGATCTTCGCCAAGACCGAGTTGCTTACCTTCCTGCTGGAGCGCGCCGCGGTCACCGGGCTGCCCGCGGACCGCAGCGGCGGCTCCGTCGCGGCTTTCACGCACCTCTATATGCCGCTGATGCACCGCCAGGGCTATGTGGCGCCGAACCTGGGCGAAGTGCCGGAGGGGGCCAGTCCCGGCGGTTTCGTCATGGATTCACTGCCCGGCCTGTACGATTCGGTGCTGGTGCTGGACTATAAAAGCCTGTACCCCTCCATCATCCGCACCTTCCTGATCGATCCGCTAGGGTTGGTGGAAGGCCTGCACGATCCCTCGGATGAAAATTCGGTGCCGGGCTTCCGCGGTGCGCGCTTCTCGCGCAAAAAGCACTGCCTGCCAGCCATCGTCAGCCAGATCTGGCAGGGCCGCGAAGCCGCGAAACGCGAGCAGAACAAGCCGCTGTCGCAAGCCTTGAAGATCATCATGAACGCGTTCTACGGCGTGCTGGGATCGAGCGTCTGCCGCTTCTTCGATCCCCGGCTGGCGTCGTCGATCACGATGCGCGGCCACGAGATCATGCATCGCACGCGCGAACTGATCGAGGCCCAGGGTTACCAGGTCATCTATGGCGACACCGATTCCACCTTTGTCTGGCTCAGGCAGCCGCACTCGGAGGAACAGGCCGCAACCATTGGCCGCGCGCTCGTCCAGCTTGTCAACCAGTGGTGGCAGCAGCATCTGCGGCAGCAGTACGGGCTGGAGAGTGCGCTGGAACTGGAGTTCGAGACGCACTACCGCCGCTTCCTGATGCCGACGGTTCGCGGCGCCGAACAGGGCAGCAAGAAGCGCTATGCGGGGCTGGTCGCCAGGGCGGATGGCAGCGAGGACATGGTCTACAAGGGGCTGGAGACGGTACGCACAGACTGGACGCCGCTGGCCCAGCAATTCCAGCAGGAGCTTTATCAGCGCGTCTTCAAGAAGCAGCCATATCGGGAGTATGTGCAGGACTACGTCGCCCGCACCTTGAACGGCGAGTTCGAAGCCCGGCTGGTTTACCGCAAGCGGCTGCGCCGGACGCTGGAAGACTATCAGCGCAACGTGCCGCCGCACGTCCGCGCGGCGCGTGTTGCCGATGCATTCAATCGCAAGGAAGGGCGGCCATTGCAGTACCAGAATGGTGGCTGGATCAGCTATGTGATGACCGTTGCAGGGCCGGAGCCGCTGGAAACCCGGCGTTCGGCGATTGACTATGAACACTATCTGACACGGCAGTTGCAGCCAGTGGCGGATGCCATATTGCCGTTCTTGGGGGATGATTTTGAGTCGTTGGTGACTCGGCAGAGGGTGTTGTTTTAGGCGGTGGGTGGGGTTGGGGGGGCATCAGATCGGATCTCTGACTCCCCGATCGCGCTATCGCGCTATTGCGACGCCCGGAATGAGTGCCGCATTTTAGCCAACGCCTCCGCTCGTCTGCGCACACCGAGTTTTCTGAAGATTGTCGACACGTATTCCTTTACGGTGTGCTCAGCAAGGCCAAGCCGCTGAGCAATGGCCATGTTGGAATGGCCTTCCAGCAGAAGCGCCAGCACTGTACCTTGGCGCAGGGTCAGCGCGAGGTCTGCCGGCGTGAACTGGTCCATTTGCGTTGATCCATGCAGTTGAGCCTCTGGGACCTTCACATAGGCGTAGGGCGCTTCACCCTGAAGATCCGGGTTCGCCGGGCACTCTCTCAGTCGCGCGATGACATATATCCGGCTTGGTACGCCAAGGCGCTTGAGGATTGTAGACACATCCCCCTTGGCGGCGTTCTCCGTTATCCCCAAGCGCCTGGCGATGTGCTTGTTGCTTCCGCCGTCCAACAGCATTGCAAGTACTTCACGTTGACGTTCGCTCAGGCCGAGTTCAGCGTGCATGTTTCTACCGGAAGAGTGGCAATCAATGAGATTTGAGTCCGAACCGGGAGTTGGCGCCATGACAGAGGGCTTTGATAAGTAAATAGCCGGCCTGGCCTTGATATCGGCCAGTGCGGTGGCACGCAGTGGGCGGGTTGCAGCGCCGCGTGAGCGTGTTCCATTTCCCCGGCGCTGCCGTTGCTCCCGCCATGCGTGACAGCCGCTCAGCGTTCCAGCCTGAACACCGAGACGGCGGCCTCAAGCCGCACCGCCTGATCCTCCAAGGATTCGGCGGCCGCCGCGGCCTCTTCGACCAGCGCGGCGTTCTGCTGGGTGACAGTGTCCATCTGCGCGACGGCCTGCGCGATCTGGCCGATGCCCTTGCTCTGCTCGTTCGACGCGGATGAGATCTCGTCCATGATGCTGTTGACGCGCGACACGGCGGCGACGATCTCCTGCATCGTGTCGCCCGCCGCGCCGACGAGTTCAGCACCGGCATTCACGCGCACCACCGACGTTTCGATCAATCCGCGAATCTCCTTGGCGGCGTCCGCGGAGCGCTGCGCCAGGGAGCGCACCTCGCCGGCAACGACCGCGAAGCCGCGCCCGAGGTCTCCCGCGCGGGCCGCCTCGACCGACGCATTCAACGCAAGAATGTTGGTCTGGAACGCAATGCCGTCGATGATGGAGGTGATCTCTCCAATTTTTGCGGAACTGTCACTGATCTCGCCCATTGTGCCGACGACGCGCCTGACCATCACATCCCCGCGCTGCGCAATGCTGGACGCCTGCTGCGCGAGCAGGCTTCCCTGGCGCGCGTTTTCTGCGTTCTGTTGCACGGTGCCCGAGAGTTCATCCATGCTCGCCGCCGTCTGCTCCAACGAAGCAGCCTGCTGCTCGGTGCGCGACGACAGATCCATGTTGCCGGCGGCGATCTCCCTGGACGCGGATACCACGGCTTCGCTGCCGCTGCGCACGTCGCGCACGGTCTTCAGCAGGTTGACTTTCATGCGCGCAAGACCGGCAAGCAGTTGCGCGGTTTCATCGTGGCCCGTCACCTCGATGTGCGATGACAGATCGCCGGACGCAACCGTATCCACGAACCCGACCGCCTTGCCGAGCGGCGTGGTGATCGACCGGACGAACGCCCAGCAGGCGGCTGACACAAGCAGGAGTACCAGGGCAGTACCCGCCACGCCGAACCACAGCACCCGCTGGTAGGTCGCCTGAGACTTCGCGTACGTCTCTGCCGCCACGTCGATTTGCAACTGCGCGAGTTCGGCCAACTTTGGCGAGAGCGGATCGAGCACGGCCCCGATCTCCGTCGCGACGAATGCCCGGACACCAGCCGTTTCGTTGGCGCGCAGCAATTCGACAAGGCGAGCGGTGGCCGCATCGGCGCGATGGATCATGGGCCCCACCTGCTCAACCAGCGCGGCTTCCCGGCCGGTCAGCAAGGTGGTCCGATACGCGGCCCATGCTGTCGCAATCTGAGACTGCGCCGTCGTGATTCTGCGGATCGCTTCCGCAGCATCGATCTGCCCGTCGTGAACCTTGTGGGCGCTCCCACCGACGCCGGCACCGTACGCGTCCTTCACGGCCTTCAATTCCCCAAGGCTTACGACGCGATCGGCATACATCGACTTCATCAACATGTTCGCCTCTCTCAATTGCAGTATGCCGATGCCGGACGAAAGCGCGAGAAGGACGAGCAGCCCGGCAGAGAGCGCAATCAATCGAGCCTTGATTGAGAATCTATTCATTGAAGAGTCGATAGAAATGGTTAACAAGTCGGCAGCGGTCAGTCGAGCAACGGCGCCGTAACAGGCTCGGCGACCGCTCATGGCATGGCATCGCGGTGCGGATCGCCAAAACTCCACCGCAACCCCGAATCTGGACGGCATCCTGGAGGCCGTCTCATCACCGTCACTGCACGCGCGCCTCGAAAAAGGAAAACGTTTTCCAATGTAATGGGAAGAGAACAGGAAGTCAATGGCTTTTCCAAGACTCGACAGCGGCAAGGTGTCGATGTACGCGGGCACGGCAGATCGCGCGGAACCGCGGAAGTCTAAGTTTTGCCATACGAGGAAAACGATATCCTCAACGCACGCTGGCCCCGACTGGAGCAGCACTGCGGGTTACGCTTGACTCACATTGCCACGCCTGCCCGCTGGCGCCCATTGAGCAGGCGGAGGACCGAAACGGTAGGTGCGGTGCACGGGCCTGCGGCATGACCGCCGTCGCATGCGTGACGGCGTGGTGCAACACCGTGCCGGCGAGCAGGACGCGGGATCGGCGAGGCGCTCGTTGATCCAGCCCACTGCAAACGGACCGACGCCACCGCTGATCGTATTGGTCAGGATGGCGCGCACCGGTGGCACCTCGTCCGCCGTTGGCTCCGGCGGCTGGAATCAGGAGGGAGACCCCATCGCGGATTGCAGATAGTTCTGCAGGCCGACCTTTTTGACCAACTCTATTTGCGTCTGGAGCCAGTCGATGTGCTCTTCGGTGTCATCGAGAATCTCGACAACTATCTCACGCGAAACATAATCGCCGACGGATTCGAAGTACTTGATGGCTTCCTTGGAGCTGGCTTGCGAAACCAGCTCGAGCTTCAGGTCGCAGCCCAGCATTTCCTCGGTGTTCTCTCCCAGCAGCAGTTTGTCGAGATCCTGCAGGTTTGGCAGCCCATCGAGCATCAGGATGCGTTCGATCAGCTTGTCCGCATGCTTCATCTCTTCGATCGATTCGTCGTACTCGTGCTTGCCCAGCGCGCTCAGGCCCCAATGCCTGTACATGCGCGCGTGCAGGAAGTATTGGTTAATTGCCGTCAGTTCATGCTTTAGCTGACCATTGAGAAGCTGAATAACCTTCTTGTCGCTTTTCATGATATTGATTCCCAATTACATGGTCCTCAGGATTTAACGGGGCAATTCAAATAATAATTTGATTGTTTTGAAAATCAAGATAATAAATTCAATTCTAATTGCAATTGCTTATTGTTTTGATTTTCATTCGAGCCGGCAGGGTGAATCCGTGGCGCGTGCCGAATTCGAGGCATTCGCGCTGGCCCTCCGCTTCCCGCCGCTTACGCCTCTTCCACCGGATTGGAATGTCTGTCAGGGATAACGGTTGATACGTCCATACGTGTCCTTTGTTGAACACATTCATGACATTGATGGCATGTCCATATGTCTGTATGTCTCTTGATGTTTCTGGCATAGGCGTCGTTTATCAGATCTGCCGGGTTTTTCCTTGGCCCGATGCAATGAAGCAACACTTTCGATCTGGCGTTGCAAATGTGCGCAAGCGCACTATCGGAGTCTCCGTTGCCTTCCTATAATCCGTAACGCAAATCGTTCGTATTATTGATTCGCGCGCCATGCGCTGTATCTGGCACTTTTTAGCATCCTTCGTCCTTCATGCGTCACGGGATACGACAATAAGAAAACGCCATGCACACTAAAAAAACGATGTTTGCCGCGGCTGTGCTCGCCGTGGTGGGTACGCCTGCGCTCGGCGCGCCGCCCAACGTCAGTCCCGCGGTGGTGCAGCAGCTCGAACGCAAGATCGACGACATGGCGGGACAACTGGAGGCGCTCAAGGCCGAACTGCAGGCCATGAAGGCGCAGAACACCGCGCTGGCGACGCAGCAGCAGACCCAGGCCAGGCAGCAGGCCGACCAGACCGCCCAGGTCGCGCAACTGCAGGCTTCGCAGGAAAACCTGCAGCAGGTCGCCGCCAAGCCATCGCCACTGGATAACCTGAGCGTGTTCGGCTACGGTGAGATCAACTATGCGCGCCCGACCCGCAACACCAACGACACCCGTGCCGACCTGGGCCGCGCTGTCTTCGGTTTCGGCTACCGCTTCGACGAGAAAACCCGCTTTGCCTCCGAGTTCGAGGTCGAGCACGCCATCGCGTCCTCCTCCGATCCCGGCGAGTTCGAGGTGGAGCAGTTCTACGTCGACCACATGTTCACCCCCAAGGTCGGCATGACTGCCGGCTTGTTCCTGATGCCGGTCGGCCTGATCAACGAGCATCACGAGCCCACCGCCTACTATGGCGTCTATCGCAACTTCATCGAGACCCTGATCATCCCGAGCACCTGGCGCGAAGGCGGTTTTGCCCTGCACGGCAATACGGATATCGGACTCGAATGGAACGCCGGCGTGACCACCGGGCTGGACCTCTCCAAGTGGAATTTCACGACGCAGACGCCACTCTACAATTCCGCGCTGGAACTGCAGATCAATGGCGTGGCGCCGATGCAGGCGACCCACCAGGAATTGGCCCTGGCCAATGCGAAGAACGCCTCGCAGTATCTCTCGCTGAACTATCGCGGCGTGCCCGGCTTGCTGGCGGGCGCCTCGGTATTCACCGGCAACGCCAATCCGGCGGCCGGCGCGAGCAGCCAGCGCTCGACCTTGTGGGAAACCCATGCGCGCTGGACGCCCGGCAAGTGGGACTTGTCGGCACTCTATGCGCAGGGCTATATCAGCAATACCGCCCAGGTCAACGCGCAGTTCCCGGGCACCGCGAACCCGATGCCGGCGTCCTTCTATGGCTGGTATCTGCAGGCTGCCTACAGCGTGTGGCAACACGGCAGCTATCGCGCCGTGCCGTTTGGGCGCTTCGAGCGCTACAACATGGGGGCCAGGTACGAAGGCATCGCCCCCGGCTTCTCGGCGCAGCCGGCGGGGTTCCCCAAACCGTACGATACAGTGTGGACGGCAGGCCTGAATTTCTACCTGAACCCGAACGTGGTGTTCAAGGTTGACTATCAGCGCTTCCGCGTCAATCGCGACTTCAGCCGGTTCGACCTGGGGCTGGGCGTCTATTTCTAGGCGAGCGGGGCTCGCCGGGAAGCAGGAAGAAGGAAGTAGGAAGTAGGAAGAAGGAAGAATAGGAAGAATCGATGCATTACCGTGCCGTTCCCATCGTCCTGATCTGCGCCGCGGCGGCCGCGTCCGCGGGCTTGGTCGTCACCCGGGTGCACGCGGCGGAGTACATGAGCGTGGCCGAGAGCCAGAAACTGATGTTCGCCGACGCCACCGAGTTCGCGCCGCTGATGGTCGCCTTGAATCCGGACCAGCTCAGGCAGCTCGCGGAGCGCGCCGGCGGGCCGCCCCGGATGAGCGCCTGGCGGGTCTGGGAGGCGCGGCAGGGAAGCCATGTTCTTGGCTTCGTCGTGGCCGACGCCGTGATCGGCAAGTTCGAGCTGATCAACTATGCGATTGCCCTGAGCCCGGCGGGCGAGATTCGCGATGTGGAGATCCTGGCCTATCGCGAGAGCCACGGCTACGAGGTGCGCAACAAGCCATGGCGCAGCCAGTTCACCGGCAAGTCCGCGCGAGCCAGCTTGCATATCGGCGACGATATCGACAACATCAGCGGCGCCACGCTGTCGTGCACGCATATCACCGACGGCATCCGGCGCATTGTGGTGATGGCGCAGATGGCGTTGGTGAAGGGCTGACAATCGCAGACAATGCCGTGAGCCTTGCCGCCCATTCCACCCTATGCCGCCGCGCGCGCCCGCTTCTTGGCACGCTGGTGGAGATTCGGGTGCGCGGCACCGCGGCCAAGGAGGCGGTGCGCGCAGCCTTCGCGCAGGTGGAACAGGTGCATCGCCTGATGAACTGCCATGAAGCGGACAGCGATATCGGCCGGTTCAATGCGGCCGCGGTGGACCAGCCGATCGAGATGGACGCCTGCACGCTCGCGGTGCTTGCCCTCGCGGCCCGGCTGCAAGTGGAGAGCGAGGGGGCGTTCGATTGCGCGTGGGGCGAGGCGCCGCCTTGCCGGGAGCCAGCGTGGATCATTGAAGGGACGACGATACGCAAGACAAGGCCGCTGTGCGTGAATCTGGGCGGCATTGCCAAGGGGTACGCGGTGGATCGCGCGGCGCAGGCCATGGCCGGATTCGACATCGACCATGCCCTTGTCAACGCGGGCGGCGATATGCGTCACACCGGCACGGCGCCCGCCGTGGTGGCGCTGCGCGAGCCGGGTGCGCCGGCCCGTACGGCGATGCTCTGGCAGCTCGATAATGCGGCACTGGCCAGCTCCAGCGTAGGCGGCCTGCGTCCGGGCCCGGATACGCCGCCGCGCATCGGCGACCGGCGTGCCTCTTCCATCCTGCCGGCAGGCGCTGGCGCCAGTGTGCTGGCGCCTTCGTGTACGCTTGCCGACGCACTGACCAAAGTGGTATTGGTCTGCGGTGCGCCGCATCACCCCATGCTGGCCCGATATGGCGCCCGTACGCTGCTTTATCGCGACGGAAGGCCAGACGAAAGAGACGACTGCTAGCCCTTTTCCATGCCATTCCGCCCGATGTCCAATCCCCATGTTTCCGCCCGCAGGCAGCGCCGGACTTCGCGTATCAGCCGACAGCGGCGCCTCGCCTTGTACGCTGCGTTCGCGCTGCTGCTGGGTACTGGCCTGGTGTGGTTGCTGGTGCACTTCCTGGGGCTCGATCCCGAATCGACGGCGCCGTGGCAAGCCTGGAGCATGAAAGTCCACGGGGCGGCAGCGTTCTATGTGACGTTCCTGCTGGGCATCATGTGGTCGGAACACATCCGGTCTTGCTGGATCCAGGGCCAGAATCGCCTTGCCGGCGGGTTGTTCGGCGCCGTTGTCGGATTGTTGCTGGTGACCGGCTTCGGCCTCTATTACTTCAATGGCGAAAGCCTGCGCAGCCTGACAGAATGGCTGCACTGGAGCGGCGGGATTGTGGTCGGAGCGCTGTTCTGGGTCCACCGCGCGGTGGGGCTGCGCAGGGCGGCGGGCCGCGATTGAGCGCGCATGCGCCAGATTCAAAAGCTGGATGCGGGCGCCATCACGGCGCCGCTTGTCGTGGATTTGCCCCGCTCAGGGGCGCGGCGAGGAAGCCGGCTGGAAATTCGCGGCCACGACACGCCGCAGATCCTGCGCGACCACGTGCATGGGCACCCCCCGCGCCGTCAGCTCGCGATAGGTGTCGGGCGACATCACGGCCATCGCTGGCGTGGCCGCACGCCAGCGGGCTAGGAAGGCGTCGAGCGTAGGCAGCCATTTCCCCGGCTCCTGGGTGGTGCCAAACTCCAGCTCGTCGGGGTGTTCCACCATCACCAGCGGATGGCCCAGGTAGAAAGGCAGCGTGTGGTCGAGCATGCGCACCCCGTAAAGCGGCATGTCCGCCTTGAGCACCGGCTGGATGTCCGGCACCAGGCTGGCGCCCGAGGCCGGGCCGCCGATCGATTCGTGTCCCAGCAGCGCGGCGGTGAAGCCGATGAACAGGGACAGCGCATAGGCCACGATGCTCGGCATCAGGCCGTGGGTGCGCAGCAGCCGGCGCGCCAGCCACAAGCCCGCCAGCATCAGCACGAAGGCGACGGCCACCCACACGGCGTACACGCGATATGCGGCATTCGGCGTGTGGTTGGAATGCAGCGTGGCCACCACCGGGCTGGCCAGCAAGCCGATCGCCATGATAGCCAGCATGCCGTTGAGCTGGCGTTTCCAGCCTCGCTCGTCGATGCGTTCCAGCGCGACCGCCGCCAGCATGCCCAGCGCCGGGAAGATGGGCACGATGTAGCCGGGCAGCTTGGAGTCGGACAGGCTGAAGAAGACAAAGATGGCGCTGGCCCAGACAGCCAGCAGCAGCGCCGGCCGGAATGGTCGGAACGGTTGGAATGGCCTGCCGGCCGCCGCGCGCGCCGCGGCGCCATCGTCGCGGATCACCTGCCACATGCGCGGCGCCAGGCCCAGCCAGGGCACGAAGCCCGCCACCAGCAAGGGCACGAAGTACCACAGCGGTCCCCCGCGCGAATGCACCTTCGAGGTGTAGCGCTGCCAGTGCTCGTGGATAAAGAAGAAGTTCGGAAATTCGGGATTGCGCTCGGTCACCAGCCAGAACCAGGGCACCGTGACGATCAGCATCAGCACGATGCCGGAGACCAGGTGCAAGCGGCGCCACAGGCCGAAATCGCGCGAGATCAATGTATAGATCACCAGCACCAGCCCCGGCAGGGCGATGCCCACCAGGCCCTTGCTCAGGATCGCCACGCCCATCGCCACCCAGCAGGCCCACATCCAGTAGCGGCGCGCGGCCGGCGTGGCGGCCGGATGCTGGGCCAGCAGCATGAAGGCCAGCACGCAGGCCATGGCGCCGGACAAGGTCATGTCCAGCGAATTGAAGTGCGCGGCGACGCTCCACATCGGTGCGGCCACCAGCACCAGGCCGGTCAGCAGGCCGGCGCGGATGCCGTACCAGCGGGTTGCCGCCAGCGCCGAGACCAGCAGGCCGGCCATGCCGGACAGCGCCACGCAGAGGCGGGCCTGCCACTCGCCCACGCCAAACAGCGTGTAGGCGATGGCCGTCGCCCACATATGGAAGGGCGGTTTCTCGAAGTACTTGAGCGCGTTGTAGCGGATCGTGACCCAGTCGCCGCTGGCGAACATTTCGCGGGAGATTTCGGCATAGCGGCCTTCGTCGGAACTGAGCAGGTGGCGGGCATCCAGGGTGCCGAACCAGACCAGCAGGACCAGCAGCCCGGCAAGCAGCCACACGGACAGCGGCAGGCCGGCAACCATGCGGTCGGATAACGCGGGGCGTCGGGCGTCGGATGAGACAGGCATCGGATCTCCAGGCGGATGAAATCGAACGGGGCGGCGTTCAGCCATGCGCTGCCTTGCGGTGCATCAGCGCATACAGCACCGGCATCAGCAGCAGCACCAGCGGCAGTTGCACCAGCAGGCCGGCGATGATGGCGATGGCCAGCGGCTGCTGCATCTCGGAGCCCTGGCCCAGCGCCAGGGCCAGCGGCAGCAGGGTCAGGATGGCGGCGAGCGTGGTCATGGCGATCGGCCGCATGCGCTGCTTGCCGGCCTCGGCCAGGCTGTGCGCCAGGCTTTCGCGCGTGGGCGCGCCGTCGCCGGCGAGCGTGCGCTGCTCGGAGAAATAGAAGATCGCCACTTCGGTGACGATGCCGATGATCATGGTCATGCCCATCATGGCGGAGATATTCAGTTCCGTGCCGGTGACCCACAGCCCGATGAAGACCGCCGACACCGACAGCAGCGACACGCACAGGATGGCGCTGGCCAGGCGGAAACTCTCATACAGGAAGAGTAGCAGCAGGTAGACCAGCGCGGTGGCGGCAGCGAACACCATCATCAAGCCGTGGAAGGCAATCTGCTGTTGCTGGTAGAGGCCGCCCAGCGTGTAATAGCTGCCGGGCGGCAGCGCGCCGGGCCGTGCCAGCGCCGTCTTCACGTCGGCAATCACGGAGCCCAGGTCGCGGCCTTCGATACGCGCGGTCACCGCTACCATCTGCTTGAGATTCTCGCGGGTGATCTGGGCCTGGCCGCTGATCGGTTCCAGCGTGGCCACTCGCCGCAGCGGCACCAGGTGGCCGTCCGGCGCGCGCAGGGGCAGATCGCTCAGGCTGGCGTCGGTGGCGCGCAGTGCGGGCGGGGTCCAGAGCCGCACGTCCACCATCTTCGGGCCTTGCGCGACGGAGGTGGTGACGGTGCCGGCCAGGTAGGCCTGCAGCGCACGCGTGATGGCGTCCGGGTCGAGGCCTTCCACGGCCGCCTTGACCCGGTTGACCCGCACATTGATGGCGTCGCCGGCGGGATTGATGCCGTTCTTGACGTCGACCACGCCATCGATCTTGCCGATGCTGGCGGCCACCCGGCCGGCCAGCGCCGGCAGCGTGGCGGCGTCCTGGGCGAACAGCTTGACCTCCACCGGCTGTGGCACCGCCGTCAGGTCGCCGATCAGGTCCTCCATCAACTGCGCCAGCTCCACGCTCAGCCCGGGCACCTCATGCTCGATGCGCCCGCGTACGTCCTGCATGACCTGGTCGACCGGCCTGCGCGGTCCGTTCTTGAGCCGGACAAAGAAGTCGCCCTGGTTGGTCTCCGACAGCCCGCCGCCCAGGCCGGTGCCGGTGCGGCGCGAATAGGTCTCGACCTCGGGCGTGGCCGCCAGGATGCCCTCCACCTGGCGCAGCAGCCGGTCGGTTTCCGACAGCGCCGTGCCTGGCTGCGAGCGATAGTCCAGCACGAAGCCGCCTTCGTCCATGGCCGGCATAAAGCCCGAGCCCACATGCTGGAAGGCGAACGCGCCAGCGGCCAGCAGTACGGCCATCGCGGCGAAGACCTGCCACGGGCGCGCCAGCGCGCCTTCCAGCCACAGCGCGTAGCGGCGGTGGCACCAGGCGGTGAAGCGGCCCGGCGCTGCTGCCCCGCGGTGTTCGCGCAGCAGGTATTGCGCCAGCAGCGGCACCGCCAGCCAGGTCAGCAGGAAGGAGATCGCCAGGCCGGAGGCCATGGTGATGGAGAGCGCCTTGAAGAAGGCGCCGGTGACGCCGGTGAGCAGGGCCAGCGGCGCGAACACGATCAGGGTGGCGGCGCTCGATCCGGCCAGCGGGCGGAAGAACTCGATGGCTGCCAGCATCACCCGGCGGGGCGTGTCCGCATGGCTGCCGCTGGCGCTGGCCAGGCGCCGCTCGATATGCTCGATCATGACGATGGCATCGTCGATGATCAGGCCCACCGCGGCCGCCATGCCGCCCAGCGTCATGATGTTGAAGCTCATGCCGAACAATTGCAGCACCACCACGGTGGTGGCCAGCACCGCCGGCACCACCAGCACGGCGATCACCGTGATGCGCAGGCTGCGCAGGAACAGCATCAGCACCACGGCAGCCAGCGCCACGCCGATCAGGATGGCGTCGCGCACGCTGGCGGCGGATGCGGTCACCAGCTGGCTCTGGTCGTACCAGTTCGACAGCTTGACGTCGCGCGGCAACTGCGCGGTGTAGCCGTCGAGCGCGGCGCGGATGTCGCGCGCGATCTGCACGCTGTTGCTGCCGGGCTGCTGGTATACCGCCAGCACCACCGCATCCTTGCCGTCGGCGGTGACGCGCAGCCACTGCGGCCGGGTCGCGCGCTCGACGGTGGCCACGTCGGCCAGCCGCACCAGGCCGTTGTTGCCGGTGGCCAGCACGGTCTGGCGGATCGCGTCGAGATCCTTGAAGCGGGTGTCGGAGACCACCAGGTAGAGCTTGTAGTGATCCTCCAGCCGGCCCACCGCGCTGATCACATTGGCCGCGCTCAGGGCCCGCCCCACGTCGTCCATCGATAATCCATACGCCTCCAGCCGCCGCGGATCGACGCTGACGCGGGTCTCCTCGATGGCGCCGCCCGACACCTGCACGCTGGCCACGCCCGCCACGCCGGTGAGCAGGGGCCGCAACTGGTACTCCGCCAGGTCGCGCAAGGCGATGAGCGACGTCCCGCTGGCGGTCAGGCTGTAAGCGATGATGGGGAACACGGTCGGGTCCATGCGACGCGTGGTCAGGCGCGTGCCGGTGGGCAATTGCGGCAGGATCTGGCCCACCGCCGCGCTGACCTGCAGCGTGGCCGCTGTCATATCGGTGCCCCAGGCGAAGTTGACCGACACCTCGGCGCTGCCGCGGCTGGTGCGCGAGCGCACGTCGGCCACGCCCGGGATGCGGCGCACCGCTTCCTCCACCGGCCGCGTCACCTCCAGTTCCATCTGGCTGGCGGGACGGTCGCCGGCGTCGAGCGACAGCGCCACGCGCGGAAACTCCACCGTGGGGAACAGCGAGACCGGCAGGCGCAAGGCCGAGACCAGGCCGGCGATGGCGAGCAGCGCCACCAGGAACAGGATGGAGCGGCGATGGCCGTGGACCCAGCGCGCGGTGCTCATCGGGCCTGCTCCGCGGCTGCAAGGCGTATTTTCATGCCGTCGGCCAGTTCATAGTTGCCTCGGCTCACCACCGGCAGCGCGGCGTCCAGCGGGCCGCTCACGCTCAGCCACTGGCCCTGTTCGGCCAGGATGCGCACCGCCACCCGGTGGGCCGTGCCTTGCCGCACCTGGTAGAGATAGGCGCCGGCGGCGTCGCCGAGCACGGCCAGCCTGGGCACCACCCAGCCCGGCTGCTCGCCGGTGCGGATCTCCGCCCGCACCTTCATGCCGGGTACGAAATCCGCCGCGGCACGCGCGGGCAGCGTGACCACGGCATCGATCAGCTGCGTCTTGGGATCGATCAGGTCCTGCAACTCGCCGATGCTGCCCTGGACGGTGGTCGCGGGCGCCTGCAGCGGCGCTAGCGCAACGGCGTCACCGGGATGCACCCGCGCGCGCTCCGCCGGCTCGATGCCCAGCACCACGCGCAGGCTGTCGATGCGCCCGAGCCGGACCAGGGCCGCGCCGGGCTGCACGCGCTCGCCCTGGGCGACATTGACTGCCAGCACCACCCCATCGAACGGTGCCGTCACCACGGCGCTGGCCACGTCGCCGCCCAGCTTGCGCTGCGCCTCGGCATTGGCGCGCGCGTCGGCCACCGCCTTGCCGGCAGCCTGGACCTGGCCGGCGGTGGCCAGTTGCAGCGCAAACAATTCGTTGGTGCGCGCGGCCTCGCCCTCGGCCAGCGTCAAGGCGGCCAGCGCCTGGCGGTAGGCGGCCTCGGCCATGGGATCGCTGGCCAGCGTGGCCAGCGGCGCGCCCTGGGCCACGCGCTGCCCCGGCAGCACCGGCAGGCGCAGCACCTGCCCGGCGCGGGGAAAGCTGATGCTCTCCGCGCGGCCGGGCGAGACCTCGCCGAAGACCGTCATGGTCAGCGGCAGCGCCGCACTGCGGGCGGCCACGGTTGACACGCTGGCGATCACCTCGGCGGCGGCCTTGGGCGGCGGCGCGGCCGGGCGCAGCCAGGCCCAGCCGGCCAGGGCTGCCAGCGCGAGCGTGGCGCTCAGGATCAAGGGTTTGGTCAATGGGGGCATGAACGGGGGCGGCAGGCGTGCCGCATCGAAGTATGAGGTGGGAATCAGTCCGGCGCCGCGCCGGGCGGATCGCCACCGAGCAAGGCTTGCAGGCCGATCTGCTGTTCGCGCATGGCCTGCTCCAGGTCGGCGCGCTCGACTTCCTTGGCCAGCACGCTCAGCTCCAGGGTGGCGAGCGCCAGCGCGTCGATGTTGCGAGCGGCGAACGCAGCCCGCATGCGCTCGCTGGCCTGCCGCAGGCGCTCCAGCGCGGCGCTGGTCTCGGCCAGCTGGCGCTGGTTGATCTGCTGCTCGGCCAGCAGGCGCTCGATCTCGGCGTTGCTGGCATTGAGGCGCTGCTGGTACTCCGTGCGCAGCTTGTCGCGGGTGGCCTGCTGCACCGCCACCTCGCCGCGGTTGCCGTTGAAGATGGGCAGGCTCACCGTGATGCCGAAGCCGCGGGTATTGGTGTTGCTGGTGTCGCGCGAACGCTGCACACCCACGTTGAGGCTGGGAAACTGGCCCAGGATGGCGGCGCGGTAGCGCGCATCCTGCGCGGCGTAGCCGGCCTGTAACGCAAGCAGGTCGGGGCGGCGGCGCGGCAGCGCTGGCAGCAACGCGCGCACCGCCGCGGCATCGGCGGCGGCCGGGGCCATGCCGCCCTTGAGCACCAGCTCGGTGGTGGGGGCAATGCCGAGCAACTGGTTGAGATCGTGCCGTGCCTGGTTGACCTGGCGCTCCAGGTCGTGGATCTGCTTGTCGACATCCTGCAGCGCGCTCAGGTTGGGCGTGACCGCATCCAGGGTCAGCAGGCCACGCTCCAGCGCGGTGCTGGTGCGCTGGTAGCGGTCGGCCAGCACCGCGCGGGTGCGCGCCAGCAGCGACATGCGCCGGGCGGCCGCGTCGAGGCGGACAAAGAGGATGCGGGCCTGCGCCACCACCTGCCACTCCTGCCACAGGAGGTTGAGATCGGCCTGCTGCGCGTCGTTGCGCGCCGCGTCCCGCGTGCTGCCATAGGTGAGCAGGCTGCTCACCGCGTAGCTCAGGGCCGCGTTGAAGGCGGTCGACGTGCCGGGGCCGCTGACCAGCGGGAAGTCGCGCGTCAGGTTGAATTGCGGATCGGGCAGCAGGCGGGCAGCAAAGGCCTGCGCCCGGGACACGTGCGCGCCGGCGCGGGCAATCTTGAGATCGGGATTGTTCACCACCGCCAGCATGGCGACGTCTGTGATATCCAGGCCGCCGGCAGGATCGAAGCGGTGCGCGGCCAGTGCCGGCAACGGCATGCTGGCGGCATCGACCCGCACATGCGCCGGATCCGCCACGAAATCCGGCGCCGTGGGCAGCGGCTGGGGGCGGTAGAGCGTGCAGCCGGCCGCCAGCAGCAGCGGCAGGCAGGCGGCAAGGCTGGCGGCAATATGGGCGGGCCGGTTCATGCGCCGCGCTCCGGCGGGAACACCACCGCCACCGTCAGCCCGCGGCCCCCGGGGCCATCCTCCAGCAGCACCGTGGCACCGTGGCGCGCGGCAATGCTCTGTGCGATCGCCAGGCCCAGTCCGCTGCCGTGCGCGTCGATGGCGGCACCGCGATGAAAACGGCGAAACACATTGTCGCGCTCGACTTGCGTGATGCCCGGCCCGGTATCGCTCACGCCCAGCATGGGCGCATCGCCGCGCCACTCGATGCGCAGGTCGACCCGGCCGCCCGGGCCGGTATAGCGGACGGCGTTGTCGGCCAGGTTGCGCAGCAGGATAAAGAGATCGCCGGCCACGCCACGCACCCGGCATTCGGGCGCAAGCGCGTCCAGGCCCAGGTCCACATCCTTGGCTTCGGCCATCGGCAACAAATCGCGCACTACCTGCACCGCCACGTCGTGCAGGCTGACTTCGGTGACAGGCGCCTGCGCGGCAGCGGTGCCATCCTCGCTGCGCGCCAGCGCCAGCAACTGCCCGACCAGATGCGTGGTGCGGTCCAGCCGTTCGCCGAGCTTGGCCAGCGCCTGTTTTTGCTTGTCTTCGCTGTCGGCGCGCAGGGCCAGCTGCAATTGCAGCTTGAGGGCGGTGAGCGGGGTGCGCAGTTCGTGAGCGGCGTCGGCGACAAAGGCGCGCTGGGTGTCCATGGCATGCTGCAGTCGAGCCAGCAGGGCATTGAGCGCAGCGACTACTGGCATCAGCTCGGGCGGCCATCCACGCTCGTCCAGCGGCGCCAGCGAATCGGCCGAGCGGCTGCCGACCGCGTGCGCGATCTCATCCACCGGACGCAGGGAGCGCCTGACCACCAGGTGGATCAGCACGCCAAGCACCGGCACCAGCGCCAGGATCGGCAACAGCGCACCGAGCGCGAGCGAGGCCGCGAGCTTGCGGCGAAACACCACCGATTGCGCGGCCTGCACATAGCGGTCGCCGCTGGGCAGGCCATAGGTGCGCCATTCGCGGTCCAGCGCATGCAGGTTGTGAAAGCCCGGCAGGTCAGCGCGCGGCAAGGCCACCGGGTGCGAGGCGAAGGTCTGGCGGCCCTGCGCGTCCCAGGCCTGCACCACGATCTCCTCATCGAGTTCATGCGCGCCCAGCGGCGGCGGGGTGTTGCGTTCCAGGTTCGGCGGCAGCAGGCGCGCCGCCTGCTGCAATTGCGCATCGAAGACTTCGTTGGCCTCGCGGCGTACCTTGAAATAGGCGACGGCGCCGGCCACCAGGGCGCAGGCGAGCATGGCGCCGATCAGCCCGGCGAGGAGCTGGGCGCGGATTGTCTTCATGCTCGTCCTCATGCCTGGCTCCCGAGCTTGTAGCCGACCCCGCGCACATTGCGGATAAAGTCCGCGCCGAGCTTCTTGCGCAAGGCGTGGATATGCACTTCCACCGTATTGCTGCTGATTTCTTCGTTCATGTTGTAGACCGCCTCGCGCAGCCGGTCGTGGGTCACCACATGGCCCGGCTGCTCCATGAGCGCCTGCAGCACCAYGAACTCGCGCATGGAGAGGGCGACGATCTCGCCGGCGCAACGTACCTCGCGCGTGGCGGGGTCGAGCCGCACCGGGCCATGCGCCAGTTCCGGGCTGACGCGGCCCGCGCTACGGCGCAGCAGCGCGCGTATGCGGGCAAACAGTTCATCGAGATCGAACGGCTTGACCAGGTAGTCGTCGGCGCCGGCATCGAGGCCGCGCACGCGGTCGGCGGTGGCGTCGCGCGCGGTCATGATCAGCACTGGCAGCGCCAGCCCGCGCGCGCGCAAGTGCCGCAGCACCTCTTCGCCGGAGCGGCCGGGCAGGCCGAGGTCGAGCAGCACGGCGTCGTAGGTGCCGGGCGCGTTGGCGGCCAGCGCGGTTTCGGCGAGACGGCCATCGGTGACCCAGTCGACCGCATAGCCTTCACCGCGCAGGCCTTCCTCCACGCTTTCACCGATCATCGGGTCGTCTTCCACCAGCAGCAGGCGCATGGCGCGGATTCCTTGGGTTTGTGGGGTTCAGCGCCGTTGCAGCCGGTCCAGGCGCAGGCGTTGGCGCTGGTCGGTCAGGCGCCGGACCGCGAGCGAGGCGGCCAGGATCACGCCGAGCATGCTGCCCCCGGCGAGCAGGAACATCAGCAGGATCTGGTAGCGGGCCGCGGCGATCGGGTCCATGCCGGCCAGGATCTGGCCGGTCATGATGCCGGGCATGGTGATGATGCCGGCCGCCGCCATGGTGTTCATGGTCGGCAGCATGCCGCTGCGCACCGCCTGGCGCACGATCACGCGCAGCGCCGCATGGCGGTCGTCGCCCAGCGCCAGGCGCGCATCGATGGCGGCGCGCTGGTGCCAGACCGCGGTAAAGGCGCCATTGAGCGCCAGGCTCGCGGCGTTCATCACATTGCCAAGGATGATGCCGGCCAGCGGGATGGCATGGCGGGCGTCGTACCACGGCGTCGGGCGCAAGGCCGTGGTGAGCGCCAGTACGGTCACGAGCAGGGTCGGCAGGCTGACCGCCGCGGCGCCGATCAACGCATGCCAGGGCCCGGCCAGGCGCCGCTCCTGCCGGCTGCCGACCTCGCGGGCGGCTGCCGCGATCATGGCCGCCACCGTCAGCGCAGTCACCAGCGGCGACGACAGGCCGAACACCGTGCGCAGCACCAGGCCGACCAGCAGCAGTTGCACCACCATGCGGCCGGCGGCCCACAGCAGGTTGCGGTGCACGTCCAGCGACAGCGCCAGCGAGGCGCCGGCGCCGGCCAGCACCAGCAGGCTGGCCAGTGCCAGGTCATAGGCCGAGAGCGGGATCGGACTCATGCCGCCACCGCTTCCAGCCCGGCGGCGCCAAGGCGGTAGTGCCGGTCCTGCAGGCGCGCCGCCTGCGCGGGGTTGTGCGAAACGATCAGCAGCCCGAGCCCCTGCGCCTTGCAGTCGTGCAGCAGCGCTTCGACGGCGAGCGTGGTCTCGGCGTCCAGCGCCGAGGTCGGCTCGTCGAGCAGCAGGAAGCGTGGACGGCGCACCAGCGCGCGGATCAGCGCGAGGCGCTGCCGCTCGCCGGTGGACAAGCGGCTCACGGGCGAGCGCAGGATATCCGCGGGCAGGCGCAACCGCGCCAGCAGGGCCTGCGCCGCGGGCACGTCAGCCATATGCTCCATGACGTCGTCGCCCCACCAGCCGGATTCCGCCGCCACGTACATGACCTGGCGCCGCCAGGCCGGCCCGCTCATGCTCTCGCGCGCGGACTGGCCAAGCCGGACCTTCCCGCGGTTCGGGTCGAGGTCGGCAATCATGCGCAACAGCAGGCTCTTGCCTGCGCCGGAGGCGCCGGACAGGATCACGCAACTGCCGGGTTCCACGGTGAGGGTGAAGGGCCCGCGGCCGGCGCCTTCGAGGCCGCTGACGGCAAGGCTTGGGCCGGCATCGGGCATGGACGGCATCGCGCCGTCGGCGGCCAGCCGTGCCGCTAGCGGCGGCATCGTGCCTGCAGGTGTCATGGGTTGAGCCATCCGCGTGCGATAGGGTAAGCCAGCAGGTACCGGTAAAGGCGCTCTGCGCGCACCGTGGTGGCGCCAAGCAGGGGGCGCGCGAAGGCGGCCGTTGTGACGGCCGCGCAGCACGCCGCCACGGCGAAGCCGCCGGCGATATCCAGCGGAAAGTGTACGCCGAGGTAGACGCGGGCCCAGCCGGTCAGTGCCGCGGCCAGCAGCAAGCCGGCTCCGCTGCGGCGCATGAGCGCGCCAGGCGTTCGCAGCAGGGCAAAGCCCAGCGTGGCCAGCAGCGTGACGTGGTCGCTCGGAAAGGATGGGTCGGCGGCATGCACCAGGTAGGTATGGCCAATGCCCATCATGGAGGGCCGGGGCATGGGCAGCAACAGGTTGAGCACGGTGCTGCACAGCCCACCCAGCGCGACGGCCGCCAGTGCGCCGATCACGGCCTGGCGGTCCCCGGCGCGCCCGCGCAGCCAGCACGCGGCCAGCACCAGCGGCGCTGCCGCGATCAGCGCTTCGGCGAGGAAGGTGGCGCTCCAGAGGCCAGCGCCTGAAAGCCCGGCAGGGGCGTTGAGATGCTGGAACAGCGTGAGGTTGAGGGCGAGGAGCGTCGGCATCGGTGCAGCGGTGTCTGGCGATGCGACAAGGATAGGGCAGAGTGGCTTAAGGAAGTCTTAAGAGAGCCGCCTGTGGGATCAGAGATAAGCGGGCGCAGCGAGAAGCGCATCCGTACTGTGGCTTGTCGCTCACCCCTGCATTCCTGGGCGCACCTCGTGAGCGGGAATAAACCCGGCGACTGCGCAGTTCTACACGTGCACGGCGAACCAGTGCTCGGGAACGATCGATAACCCGGAAACCGGAACGCGATGCGTGCCCAAGCGTAGCGCATCACGGCGATGCGCTCTGGAAGCTATCCCTACTGGTTTTGGAGATCGTCATGAAAATCCTGAATTCGGCCGTTGCCGCTGCATTGGTATCGTTCGCAGCGCTGGCCCATGCATCCAGCATCCCCACCGATGCCGCCACCTCGGACAGCAAGACCCATATCAACGGGCCGCGCGACCCCTACACCGACGGCGCGAAAGCAGGCAGATTCGATGTCTATTCGGACGGCGCAAGAGTCACGGATCGGCGTGATCCGTTCACCGACGGCGCGCACAGCTAAGACACGCTGCCAGAACCGCGGGCGGGGCTACGCCCCGCCCGCTTTGCACCTGCCCGCTCCACGCCGGCGCAGGTAAGATACGAATTCGGCTGCGTCCCGACGCCGGTGGGCGCGCAAGCTGCTGCGTGCACGCCGGAAGGTGAATCGGCAGCGCAGGCGCCCGATGGGCAAGCGCTGGCGCATCGAGAGCGTGGAGAGTGGAGCATGTCGCCCTTTGCCTGTCTTCAAAGGTGGCGGCCGGCGGGTGTGCGATCGGTCCGACTGACTACCGGGCTGGTGCTGTTCACCTACGTAGGCACCCACCTCCTGAATCACTCGCTCGGAAATATTTCGCTCGCATGGCTGGAGCGCGATCTGCTTGTGCAGAAGTTCATCTGGCAGGGATGGCTCGGGACGGCCGTGCTGTACAGCGCGCTGGCGACGCATTTCTTCCTGGGGCTGTGGGCGCTATACGAACGGCGCTCGTTGCATTGGACTCCGGGCGAGGTGGCGCAGCTCGTCCTCGGCTTGTGCATACCGCCGCTGCTGGCCAACCACATTGCGAATACGCGGGTCGCCTTTGCGGCGTTCGGCCTGGACAAGGGTTACGCGCAGTTGCTGTACTCCTTCTGGATCGCTTCACCGCTCTTTGGCCGAGTGCAGCTGATGCTGTTGGTGGTCGCCTGGCTGCATGGGTGTTACGGCATCTGGTTCTGGTTGCGGTTGAAACCATGGTTCGGGGCGTGGCGGAGCGTGCTGCTGAGCGCCGCCGTGCTGCTTCCGGTGCTCGCGCTGCTAGGCTTCTTGCAGGGCGGACGGGAAGTGATCGCGCTCGCGCAGGATCCGGTCTGGCGCGCCGCAGCGACCCGGCCGACGATCATCGGAACGGATTTGCAGAATCTCTGGCTCGCCGGGCTGCGCAACGACTTCCTGCTCTTCGATGGTGGTGCGCTGCTGCTGGTGCTCGCAGCGCGGCTGGTGCGCTCGGTGCGGGAGCGCCGTGTCGGGAGGATCTGCGTTCTGTATCCGGACGGGCGAAAGGTATTCGCGCCGCGCGGATTTTCGGTGCTTGAGGCTAGCCGCATGGTCGGTGTTCCCCATGCCAGCACCTGCGGTGGCCGCGCCCGATGCACCTTGTGCCGGGTGCGCGTGCTCAGCGACGTGCCGCTGCCAGCGCCCGCCGAGGCGGAGCGGCGCGTCCTGAAGCGGCTGGGCGCGGATGCGCAGACAGTGCGCCTTGCTTGCCAGTTGCGGCCGACCCATGATCTCTCCGTGTGGCCACTGGTGCCGCCTGCAGCATCCACGGCCTTCTTGCAACGGCGCCAGCGGGACGTCATGCCGCAAGAGCGATTCGCGGCGTTCATGTTCGTGGATATGCGGGATTCCACAAAGCTTGCGGCGGCACAATTGCCCTTCGACAGCCTGTTCGTGGTCAGTCGCTTCCTGAGTGCGGTCAGCTCGGCGGTAGTCCAGGCGGGCGGCCTGCCAAACCAGTTCATGGGTGACGCTGTGCTCGCGATCTTTGGATTAAGCAGCGAGCCGTCAGCCGCCTGTCGTCAGGCACTTGGAGCGGTGCCGCTGGTGGCCGCCAACATTGACGATCTCAACGCCGCGCTTGGGCAGCAGCTGCAAACGAAAATCCGGTTTGGCATTGGATTGCATTGCGGCCGGGCGGTCATGGGTGAGATTGGCTTTCGCGAGCATGTCACGTTCACCGCGATTGGTGACCCGTTGAACGTGGCCTCGAGGCTGGAGCAGTTGACAAAAGAGATCGCTTGCGAAGCGATCGTGTCAGAACAGGTCTTCCAGCATGCCGGCATTTCGGCCGCAGGCCTGCCGCAGCTTGCCGCACGCGTGCGAGGCCGCGATGACCCGGTGCCGGTCCGTGTGCTGTCCAAGGCGGCGCAGATGCCTCAGGCCTGACTACGCCAGGACACAGGAAACCATCAAAGATGCGAATCGGGAATAAGACGGCCGTTGCTGCGGTTTGACTAGTGCACGGCGGACGGTTGGCAAGGATCGAAGAGATCCCTGCAAGTCGTGCGACGTACCAAAGCGCCACACCTGACGGTGTACCACTTTGGATTGCTGATTGAACCGCATTGGAGATAGTCATGAAACATCTCAGTCTGATTGTTGCCGCAACCCTCGCACTGGGGGCTGCGCACGCGTATGCCTGCGACATGGGTGCCGCTGCCGGAAATTCGTTGAGAAAATAAGTGTGCCGAGAAGGCGTGCGAGCCTAGGAACGAAGCGCAGCAAGGCTGGAGCCTTGCGAGCATTTGTGACGACGGATCGCGCGTCTTGTCGGCACACTTATTCGACGAATTTGTGATTCGGGATACTAGGACAGGCGTGCGATCTCCTCCAGCAGCGCCGCCTCCATCGCCTCGATCGGCGCGCGTGCGCAGCCGGTATAGAACTCGACCTGCGCGCAAGCCTGATGCAGCATCATGCGCGTGCCGTCGATGGTGGTGCAGCCCAGTGCGGCGGCATCCCGGATCAGCTTGCTCCTGACCGGGATAAACGCAGCATCCATGACGATCAGGTGCGGGGCGAGCTGCCCCGCGACAGGGTTGACATCGGGTGCGCGAAATCCGGCGGCGGTCGCGTTGGCGAGCATGTCGAAGTCGGCCGCGCGGAAGTCGGACAACGCGCCGCCGAAGCGCAGGCCGAGCGAAGCGGCCAATTCCTCGCCGCGCGCCGCGGTGCGGTTGAATACGGTCACCTCGGCGCCGGCCTCGCGCAATCCATAGGCCATGGCACGCGCGGCGCCGCCCGCGCCAAGCAGCGCGATACGCTTGTCCGCCAGTCCGGTCACCTCCTGGAAGGCACGTACGGCGCCGATGCAATCGGTGTTGTAGCCAGTCAGCTCGCCATCGACATTGTTGATGGTATTGACCGCTCCGATGGCACGCGCGGTCTCGTCGAGCCGGTCGAGGTGAGGGATCACGGCCTGCTTGTGCGGCATCGACACATTCATGCCGCGCACACCCAGCGCCCGGATCGATTGCACGGCGCCGGGCACGTCCTGCACACCAAAGCACACGAAGGTGTAGTCGATCTCGAGCGCCCGATAGGCAGCATTGTGGATGCGCACATTGAAGGTGAAAGGCTCGCCCATGATCGAGCCGCACAGCGTGGGAATGGAATGGGGCATTGCGGATTGTCCTTGCGGGGAAAATTGGGTGGCGATCCAGCAGTCCTAAGCGGCAATGGCTGCCAGGTCGAAGCGCGCGGCGGGCAGCCGGCCGGCCAGCGCGTCCAGCAGATTGCGCGTGGCCAGTTCAGCCATGGCACGCCGGGTCTCATGCGTGGCCGAGCCGATATGGGGCAGGGCTGTCAACCTTGGATGGCAGCGCAGCGGCGAATCCTGCGGCAGCGGCTCGGTGGCAAAGACATCGAGCCCGGCCGCGCGCAGGTGGCCGCTGTCGAGTGCATCGAGCAGCGCGCCTTCCTGCACGATCTGGCCGCGGGCACCGTTGACAAAGATGGCCCCCGGTTTCATCAGCGCGAATTCGCGCTGCCCCATCAAGCCACGCGTGCTCTCGGTCAGCGGCAGCGTGACGGCGACGATATCGGCCCGGCGCAAGGCGTCGTCGAGTTCCGTCCGGGTGGCGCGGCCCACGAGATCGGGCGGCTCCGCGGCAATCTCGTTGACGTAGAGCACTGGCATGCCGAAGCCAAGCGCCGCGCGGCGCGCGACCGCCTGGCCGATGCGCCCGAAGCCGAGGATCGCCAGGGTCTTGCCGTGGACGTCCCAGCCGAACAGGCTTTCACCAATATTGGCGGACCAGCGGCCTGCGCGCACATGGTCGGCAAGTTCGACCAGGCGGCGGCTGGCTGCCATGATGAGGGCGAATACGGTGTCGGCGGTGGTTTCGGTGAGTACGCCGGGCGTATGGCAGAGCGCGATGCCACGCCGGCGCAGGCAGGCGAGATCATAGTTGTCGACCCCCACCGAAATGCTCGAGATCACTTCCAGCTGGGCGGCTTCGGCCAGTTCGGCCGCGCCGAGCCTTACGCTGGAGCCGATCAGGCCGTGGGCGTTTGCCAGCGCGGCGCGGAAGGCCGGCAGTTGTGCCGGCTGGCGCGGGTCGGCCACGATCACGTCATGCTCCGATTCGATCCTGGCGAGCAGGTCGGGCGGAATGGGACGGAACACCAAGACATTCTTGCGCATGGGAAATCCTTGCTGTGACTTCACAGGCTGGCCGCCGCCAGCAGAGCATGGGTCGGCAGGCCTTCGGTATCGCCCCGCACCTGCACCGCCCGCGCGCCGATCCATGCGCCTCGCCGGACGGCGTCGGCCACCGGCCGGCCTTCCAGCAGCGCGCTGATGATGCCCACGGCAAAGCCATCGCCGGCGCCTACCGTGTCGACGACACGCTTGACGCTGAACGCCGGGACATGGCCGCTGCCGGCCTCGCCGTCGAAGTAGGCGCCTTCGGCGCCCAACTTCACGACCACCAGCGTGGCGCCGCGCGCACGGTAGAAGGCGGCAATGCGCTCCGGCTCGGCATGGCCGGTGAGGAAGCGGCCTTCCTCGATGCCGGGCAGCACCCAGTCGCACTGTTGCGCCAGGTCGTTCAGCGTCTCGCGCATCATCTCGGGCGTGGCCCACAAAGCGGGCCGCAAATTGGGATCGAACGAGATCGTGCGGCCGGCAGCCCGCATGGTGGAGATGGCCTGGCGCGTGGCCGCCTGCGTGCCTTCGGCGAGCGCGGGGAACACGCCGGTGACGTGCAGGTGCCGTGAGCGCCGTAGCCACCTGTTGTCGAGATGCCCCGGGTTCATGCGGCTCGCAGCCGAGTCGCGGCGGTGGTATTCGACGGGCGGATCGCTGCCGTCGTCGACCCGGCCCTTGAACTGGAAGCCAGTGCGCTCCCCGGGCTCGCAGACCACCTGGCTGCAATCCACGCCTTCGCGGCGCATTTCACCGAGCAGGTAGCGCGCCATCGAATCGTCGCCCAGGCGGCTGGCCCATCCGACCTTCAAGCCCAGGCGCGACAGGCCGATGGCCACATTGGTCTCGGCGCCGGCGGTGCGTTTGTGGAAGGTCTGCACGCCTTCGAGCGGGCCGGCTTCGCCGGCCACGAGCATCAGCATCGCCTCGCCCAGCGTGACGACATCAAGATCGGGGCTCATGCGGGGATCTCCACAGAACGCAGCAGTTCGACGTGGGTACGCGTGACCTGCACCAGGTCTTCCCCTTGCAGCGGAAACTCGATGGCACGCGCAACGTCGGCGGGCAGGCGGCGCAATACGCTGCGCCATGGCGCGGCCGATTGGTCCAGCGGCACCGCGACCCACTTGGCAGGTGCGCGCAGCACGCCTTTGCAGTGCACGTAGCCCACCTGGGTGGCGAAGGCGTGCGCGGCGTCGAGCGGATCTTCGCCCGTCCAGTGCCAGTTGCCCATGTCGAAGGTCATCGGCACGTGCTTGCCGAGGGCCGTGGTACGCGCGAAGAAATCGCGCAGCGGCGGCACGGTGCCGGCACGGGTGGTCTGGTCGTTCTCCACAACGAGTTCGATGCCGTCGTGCCGCAACCAGGGCAGCAACCCTTCCAGCGCCGTGCCTACACGGTAGCCGCCAAGCGACATCTTTACCCGCGTGGCACCAAGCGCCAGCGCCGTCGTGAAGGCGCGGTCGAGTGCTGCGGCATCGAGGCTGCCGGCTTCGCTCCAGAGGCCTTCCGGGCTCGACCAGACCACGGCCAGCCCGTGCTGCTCGGCGAGCTCGCGCTGTTCCCTGATTTCATCCTTGTGGCCACGCTGGAGTTCGCCGCGGTATTCCACGCCGTCCGCGCCTGCTGCCGCGGCAATCCGCGCCAGCGCGGCCTGTCCGTCGCGGCGGGCGAGGTCGGCGCCATAGGCGGTGAGCGAAATCAGCACCGGCGGCGGGAAAGAACTACCTTGTTGCCGCTGGGTCATTTCAGTGCTCCAGCGCTCAGGAACTGCTGCAGTTCCGGAGTCCGTGGCTGCGCGAACAGCGCCTTGGACGGGCCTGCCTCGTGCACCTTGCCCTGGTGCATGAAGATGCTGGTATGTGCCATGCGGCGCGCGAACTCCATCTCATGCGTCACCAGCACCATGGTCATGCCGGAGGCGGCCAGGCTTTCCATGACGCGCAGCACTTCGGCGGTCAGTTCCGGGTCGAGCGCGGAGGTCACCTCGTCGAACAGCATCACCTTGGGTTCCATCGCCAGCGATCGGGCGATGGCCACGCGCTGCTGCTGGCCGCCCGAGAGCTGCTCGGGGTAGCAGTCCTTCTTGTCCAGCAGGCCGACCTGGGTCAGCACCTCGTCGACGATGCCGTCGATCTTGTCCGCGGCCATCTTCCTGACGATGGACGGCGCCAGCGCAATGTTCTCGCCCACGGTCAGGTGCGGAAAGAGGTTGTAGCTCTGGAACACCATGCCCACGTCGCGGCGCAGGTCGAGCAGCCGCTTCCGGTCGTGATCCAGCTTGTGCCCGGCGACCGTGATATTGCCGGCGTTGATCGTCTCCAGGCCGTTCAGGCAGCGCAGCATGGTGCTCTTGCCGGAACCGCTGCGGCCGATAATGGCGACCACCTGGCCCGGTTCGATGGCAAACGACACACCCTTCAGGACTTCGACGGGGCCGTACGACTTGTGCACGTCTCGTGCTTCAACGATGGGCATGGAGCCTCCTTTCCATGCGCCTGGCTGCCGAGGAAAGCGGGAAGCAAAGCGCGAAATAGATAAGTGCGACGACGACGAAGACCGCGAAGGGCTGGAAGGTCGCGTTGTTGATCAGTTGGCCGGCGCGGGTCAGTTCGATGACGCCGATGATGGAAGTGATCGAGGTGTTCTTGACCAGCTGGACCGAGAAGCCCACCGTGGGCGGCAGGGCAAGCCGGACGGCTTGCGGCAGCACGACGAAGCGCAGTTGCTGCCAGCGGGTGAGGGCGAGCGCTTCGCTGGCTTCCCACTGCCCCTGCGGCACGGCCTCGATGCAACCGCGCCAGATCTCGCCGAGATAGGCGCTGGCGTAGATCGACATGGCCAGCATGGCCGCGACCATTGGCGACAGCTTGAGCCCGAGCACGGAGAGGCCGTAGTAGCTCAGGAACAGCACGATCAGCACCGGCGTACCTTGCACGACCTGGATATAGACCGTGCTGGYGAGGCGCAGCAGGGCGCTTCTCGAGGTACGCGCCAGCGCCACCATGAAGCCGGCCAGCGTGCCGCCGATAAAGGCCAGCAAGGTCACCCACAGCGTCCAGCGCGCGGCCAGGAGCAGGATTTCAAGATGATTCCAGGAGAAATCGCTGATCATTTTGCGCTCCCCGCCACCGCCGGCGTCAGCTCCGCAAGCGCCATGGGCAGGACGCGGGCAGTGCGCGCGAACCTCCTTGCGCGTGCCACCACACGGCGCCGCCTGAACACGAGATGGCCGATCAGTGCGAACATGGCGCGCAACAGCAGAGCCAGCCCGATGTAGATGAACATCACCAGGATGTAGCTCTCGAAGGTGCGGAAGGTCTGCGAATCGACCTGGCTGGCGACCGCCGTCAGCTCTTCCACGGAGATCGCCGACACCACGCTCGAAGTCAGCATCATCAGTGTGAACTGGCTGGTCAGCGCCGGATACACCTTCTCGACGGCCGGCACCAGGGCGACGTGGCGGATCAACTGCCAGCGCGTCATGCCCAGGGCGGCGGCGGCTTCGAGCTGCGAGCGGTGAACCGCCTGCAGGCCGGCCCGGATGATCTCGGTCGAGTAGGCGCCGAGATTGACGGTCATGGCTATCACCGCGGCGGTGATGGCATCGATCTGCAGGCCGACGGTAGGCAAGCCGAAGAAGATGATGAAGAGCTGGATCAGGAAGGGCGTGTTGCGGATCGCCTCGACGTATGCCCTGGCGGCGCGCTGGAGCCAGGGGCCACCAAAAGCGGCAGCAATGGCGCCGGCGGTACCGACCAGGGTGCCTGGCAGGATCGAGCCGAAGCTGAGCGCCAGCGTCATGGCCGCGCCTTGCGCGAAATGATCCAGCTGCGACAACACCGGGGTCCATTCAAATTGATAATGCATGCGGGTCTCCTGGCGCGCCGGCAGGCGCTGGCGCGCAACGTCGGACTTGCCGGATTCAGAACGTCTGCAGCGCGGGCAGCGCCTTGCCGGTCCACTGCTGCGCGATGGCGTCGAGTTCGCCATTGAGCTTGACGTAGGCGATGGTGGTGTTGAGCCACTGGCGCAGCTCGAAGGCATCCTTGCGCACGGCCATCGAGTTCGGTTGTACAGAGAACGCGAACTTGGCGTCGAACCTGCCGGCGCCGCGTGCCTTCATGATCTCGTTGCCGGTGGTGTTGGGCAGGGCGATGGCTTCGACCTGGTTGCTGATCAGCGCCTGCGCACAGGTGGCGTCGTCTTCGAAGCGGACGATATTCATGCCGGGCACGGCGAGGCGGGTCAAGGCTGTGTCTTGGGTGGTGCCGCGCGTCACGCCAACCTTCTTCTTCGCAAGCTCAGCCAGCTTGGCGTACTTGGCCGCGGCTGGCGCGAAGATGGTGAGCTCGAACGCGCTGTAGGGCGAACTGAACATGATGGCCCGGGCCCGCTCGGGGGTCGGTGCCAGGGTGGCGACCAGGAAGTCGACCTTGCCGGCTTCCAGCGCCGGAATCCGGCTGGGGGAGGTAAGCGGCACGATATCGACCGGGACGCCGAGGTACTTGCCCAGCAGCTTGGCCACGTCCACGTCATAGCCCGCGGGCTTGCCGGTGGCGTCCGTGGTGCCGAAGGGCGGGGCGCCGGTCACCACGCCGATGGTGACCTTGCCCTTCTTGACGATCTCGGCGACGGTCTGTGCCTGGACCCCGGCCGAGGCGCTGGCCAGGACCAGCAGCGTGAGCACGGGCGCGGCGATGTGGCGCAACAAGCGGTGGATGTTCATCAATGTCTCCTGCACGTTCTGTGGAATGTGTCGCTGGCGTCGCAGCGCTCGGCAAGTACGGTTCTGAAACCGGTTTCAGGATTATAGGAAACCGGTTTCAGAACTCCAGCAGTGGAAACCCTTAAGGGTCGGGATGCCGATGGCCCGGGGTGGAAATGGGGGCGCGGTCGGGCAATCCGCTAGCCGAAGGCAACGGGCCTATGCGCGGATCGCGCGCGCATGCCGGATGACCGCGGGAGAGGCGGGAGAGGCGGGAGAAGGATCGGGGATCAGCCGCGGCGGGTGGAGCCACGCTTGACCAGGGTACCGGGCAACAGCACCTGGCGCGGTGCAAGCGGCGCCCCTTGCAGGCGCTCGATCAGGCAGTTGGTGGCGACGCGTCCAATATCGTCGGTAGGCTGGGAAATGGTGCTCAGGCCGGGGCCAACCAGAGCAGCCCATTCCGGATCGTCGAACCCGATCAAGCCGAGGTCGGCGCCGAGTTGCCAGCCCAGCCTGGCGGCGGCAGCGGCAACGCGCAGCGAGATCACCGCATTGGCCGCCAGCACGGCGATGGGCGCCTTACCGGCACGCCGGTGCAGGGCGCGCAGCGCGTCGTCCAGGGCATCGTCGTCACCGGTACGGGCTTCGAAAACGGTTCCGCTGAGCGAGCCTGCATGCTCCGCGATGAAGTTCCGGAAGGCCCGGGCCCGCTCGTTGCGCGAGCTGATGGCCTTGATCGGCTCGCTGATGAAGAGCAGGTGCTGGTAGCCGGCTTCGAGCAGGTGGCCGGCAGCCTCGTTGACTGCGGAAAGGTTGTCCAGGGCGACGAGGTCGACTTCCGCAGCGCCAACCTTGCGGTCTACCAGCACTACCGGTTTGCCCAACTGCGCTGCGTCGGCGAGGGCGCCGGCGTCGTGGCCCAGCGTGTGCAGGATGAAGCCCTCGACCTGATAGGCCGACAGCGAGCGAATGGCTTCGCGTTCCAGTTGCTCGTCATTGCCCAGGTTGAACAGCATGACCATGTAGCCCGCGTCGCGGCAGGCTTTTTCCACGCCACGCAGCACGGCCACCGAGAACGAGTTGGAAACATCCGCCACCACCAGCCCGATCAGGCGCGACTTGCCGCGCTTTAGCGCCTGCGCCATGGGACTCGGGCTATAGCCCAGCGCGCGCACGGCCGCGGCGACGCGTGCCTCCACGTCGGCGGACAACTGCTCGCCGCCCCGGTTCAGGTAGCGCGATACGGTAGCCTTTGAAACGCCGGCATAGGCGGCAACGTCCTGGATGGTGAGTTTCTCTGCGGGCTTCAGGCTGGACGTGGGTTGAGTCACAGGGCGTGGCATAGGGAAGCGGTCTCGGTGAAACCAGTTTCAGGATTATGCATCGCGCGCCCCGGAATTTGCCAGCACCTCGGCCGCCGGCGGATCGATCCGGGCTGCGTGCCCAATGAAAACAAGATGAATGGCAGCCCAGCCAGGTAGGAAGAGCAGGAAAGGATGCGCGCCGCGACTGGCCACCCGCTCATCTCCGGCTGGTATCGGCGCTGATCTGGGCTACATTGATTCCATCGTGATTCGACGAGGTCACTGCCATGTCCAGACAACTTGCCGTGATGATGGTGCTGCTGGCCGCCAGCGGCGTGGCGCAGGCGGCCACCAAATGCCTGAGAGCGGGTGAAGTCCTCTACACGTCGGCAGCCTGCCCGGCTGGCTACAGAAATGTCACCAGCAGTATGCAGGGCCACCTGCTCACGGTGCCCAGCGTCGCGGCAACCCTGCAGGCAAATCAGGCTTACCTGCGTATCCGCGCGCAGACGGCGGAGCTGGTCAGGGCGCAGCGGACACGGGATGAGGAATGGATCATGCGGACGCAGAACGTCTTCCTGAACCAGTGCCTGATTCTCAATTACCGGGTGCGCTCGACTGAACGCGCGATGAACGAGACTGAGTACTGGAGCCGCGCCGATCGCTACCGCGAGGATGTCGACGCGCTGCGCGCCCAGCAGTATTACCTGGGCTGCTTTGGCTGACTGCCGGACCAGGGGAGCGAGAGGACGATCACACGCTTCACGAACGTGTGGGTCAGCTTCATACCGGTGTTTTCCGCAACAGGTTTGGCTCGCGTGGGCAATGTGGTCGAGGCGTGGCCTACACAGGCCGCCGTTCAGCGTCTCTTGGCGACGTTGTCCAGAAAGCTGCGCCCGTAGCTGGTGAGGCGAGCTTGTCTGCAGTCGTGGGATTGTCGATCCAGTTGTACAAGCTGTCGACGAACGAGAGTCTTGAGGTCGGTGGGGTCCAGATCGAGATTCTCGTTTGCACTATCAAGAAGCATCAAGGCGGCGATTTCATGTGGACTGAGCATCTACGTCTCCTGGGAAGGGGATGGATTTGCTGGAAGGCCATGCAGCCGGTGGCTGCGCCATGGACAAGTCCACATACTTTCCATCGCGGCGCCGAACATCGCAATGTTGGATACATTTCCTTACCGCGTATGACACAGGATGGCGACCATCATGCCGTCGACTGCAGCCATTGCCAGTAGTAGTCGCGCTGCTCCGTCACGGTGACCGGGAGCACACTCGCCTCGCAGCAGTTAAAGATTTCGACGACGTCAAACTGGGTGACCTCGCGGCCCATGCTGAGGCGGTACGCACGCAGGCCGTCATGGGCTTTTGCAGTGCTGCCCATGGCATACACGTTCAGGCTCGATCCATGGCATCGCGGATACAAACCTTCAAGCGCGAGCACCTCCCGAATTTGGCAAAGCGCTCGAAAGAAGTCCGTTGCTGTTACATCGATGGTTTGATCACGATAGTGAGCGCGCAAGCGACAGCTTGGGTACTTGCCGCAGGCGCGAAAATGAATCTGCTCGTTGTCGTCGCCGCCGACAAGCATGGTACGAAAGTTATGCATTGAGGAATGGACAAACCACAGGTCTGTTTCTCGTGACTCATATAAAGCAAGTGTAGGGCGACCATGGCAAGACTGGTGTCGGTGTCATTCCTACAGAGCATGGTCAGATCACGCGCTTTAGGGCATTCCCTTGTGCACCAATCGTAATATCTATTTCCGTGTGTAACGTAGCGAGGTCACTGCGGAACTCGCTGCTTTCCTCGATAGTCCCTTTTTGTATAGAAGCG
Source organism: Cupriavidus sp. 01T418 (assembly GCF_056398885.1). NCBI lineage: Bacteria > Pseudomonadati > Pseudomonadota > Betaproteobacteria > Burkholderiales > Burkholderiaceae > Cupriavidus > Cupriavidus sp. 01T418. Next base: position 30,489 of record NZ_JBFTQG010000052.1, on the reverse strand, counting down.
AAGCGCGGTCGGAGGGGCGCATGTCCAGGGCGATATGCGTCGCGGCATGCGCGGGTACCAGCAGGAGCCATGATGAAATCAAAGCAAAAGATATGCCTTGCAAGCCTTGTTGGATTGCTTTGTGCTTCGGGCCACGCAACCGCCCTGGTGGATGCAGGCAGCACACTGGTCGCAATAGATGACATTCCGCCCATGGCCAGCCCACCTGGAACGCCGGGGCGTCCCGAGCCACCCGGTGAACGGACAATGCGAAAGGATGACTTTGGGGGCGTGGCGACTTCCGTGGAATCAGCGACGAAACCCAGTGACCATGCGATCACGATGAAGGTCAAAGCTGAGCTCCTTGTTGCGAAAGGGCTCAGGCCAACCGGAATTCGGGTGAGAACTGAAAACGGTGTAGTGCATCTCGATGGCAAGGTCCAAAGCGACTCGGAGAAGCTGACGGCCTTGAATGCAGTCCGTGCAGTAGATGGCGTGCAATCGGTGGTGGATGGTCTGCAGGTGGGGAAATAGCCGCGTAGGCGGGTGGGGAGTCCACGCTCGCCTCAGTTCGCCTTCGCGCAACTGGATCGGAGCGCAGCCACTATTCCATGAGGTAAATCACAATAGTGATCACCCCGACTGCCGCGAGAGTAACGAGAACGAAGATCAGCATGGGGTTGTCCGGCCATGGTGCTCCAGTATCGGTGCAGCCAACACCATCGGATGCGCACTGATTGCATACCGGAGTTTGTCCTACTGTCTGTCATTGCGAGCGCGGTGGCGCCATGAAATTTGTGCACCCGGTTGAGCAGGCGCCGCGGGCAAGATCCGCAGCGTTCGTGAACACGTGAGAAATCAGCGCGGCATCGGTACGCTTTCCGGTGCCCGCCTACAGGTGAATTGGCCGCGAGAATTTTGCCGAATGAATGGGCGGTGGCGTAAGGTGCTTGCGCGATCTCAAGTGCCAGGTGGTAGCTTTTCACCCCACTTTTCACCCCAGCAGAATCACTCCGCGATCGCGACAAGCCCCTTGCCTACGCTCTAAATCCTGATCAGAGCGTTGAGACGCCAGCCGGCTACCAATTCAGATGCACATTCCGCTCACCCATACGCAATGTGGTGTGTTTGTCTACACCGTTATAGCTTGCCACGACCTGGTAAGTCGCCCTCGGCGCTTTGATGAGGCAGCGTGGCCCATTCGCACGGAACGATGCAACTTCGACGCCGTTGCGCGAAAGGGTGATTGCAACATCGGATAGATACTCGCCGCGTGCGCCCTCGGTGAATAGCAGACCCATATCAAAATCCTTCGCCTCCGACTTGAGCGCTTGCTGCTCGTCCTCGCCGACACCGCCGCAAACGTAGCTGACTGGGCCTACGGTCTGGCGCGCAAGATCGGCTGCATGGGCGCCAGGGCCCGCGAACATTGCAAGCGCGCCGACCATAAGAGCACAAAGGCCGCCCTGCCAGGGCTTAGGACTGCGCATCGGGCGCCGCCATATATGACGAATTGATTGCATGGAAAATCTCCAGATACGTCCATATTGATTGGACGACCTGGCATTGCAATCGTTCTGGCTTTTTTAGTTTGAACAGTGTGATTAAATGGATTGAATTGTTAATTTGATATAATTGAAGTAACATTTTGAAACTAGTGTCGAACCAATCTATTCCATGGTGATGGTAAAAATTGCGCACTTTGATAAGACGCATGGGCTTTGATAATCATATTTCCGGCTGACACATCAGAGCCAATATGTGACGTGCACTTCGACCTGACGGAGGCCGAAATGAAGTACTGCAGAATGGACCTGCACGCGAATGACAGTGTGGTGGTGGCCGCGATAACGAAAGCGAGGTTGTGAGGCGGTCATTCTTCGCGTGCCCGCAACCACGCATCCAGGATGCCCAGCGGCTCGCGCTCGACATTAGAAATTCTTCTATTCTTATGTCAGTCCTCGATCGCTAAGATACGTCTACTACGGGGGGGCGCAGGGCGGACCTGTGGTGCCGAGGCAAGACCCAGGAAGGCGCAATGCGCCGTAGGCCTGTACTCTAGGCCTGTACTTTTTTGAGTGGAATACTGCTGGGGTGGCCTGTTTTCGAACGATTGAGTCCGTGAAAGAACCGCAGTATTGCGGGCAGCAGCGCAGGTGTATTGCGTGAAACGCTCCAATTTCTGCCTCTTCGTGGATTCTCTGGTTTGAGTACTGGTTTGATACTTGTTGTCTACTTGTTGTCTATCGATTCATTCCAGAAATCGTTTCTCATGATCCAAAAAATACTTTTCTCCGCAATGTTCTCCGGGGCAGCATTTGCCGCACAAGCGCAGTCCGCTGGCTTCTCCATGACTGGCACCATTGCGCCATCCGCATGCACCATTTCACTGGGCGGTGGTGGGGTGAGTGACTTTGGAATCCATTCCAGAGAGTCCCTCGTTCTAGTCCATGTAGGCGACTCCATCTACCAATACTTCCACCCCCGGCCGCAGCGGATGTCAATGGCAGTGATCTGTCCGGCGCCTACCAAATTCGCATTGGCCTTTACCGACAACCGGGATGGCACCGCATTCGGCAGTCCTGGGGTAAGTAGCGATGAACGCTTTGGTGTAGGCACCTATAACGGCCAGAACATTGGCGGCGCGCAGTTCTGGACAGGGGTGCTTAAGATCAGAACAACTGTAGGGGGAGTGCTTCAGGACCCCGCCGCCAGGTTGAGAACCACCGGTGTTGCAGGCTCGAACTCTTCCTGGGGCAATTACCGTGACTTTACGGCCCAATACTTTCTGAAAAACAACTCCATCGCCTTCGCCGCAAGTGCCAATGCGACCGCCCCTGACGCGCTAACTGAACTCTCTGGTGATGTGACCGTGAGTGTGGGTCTAAGCAAGCCCGTGGTGGAATCCGCCACGTCTGAAATCCAGCTTGACGGATCGGGCACGGTGACGCTGATTCTGTTGTGATTCCGGATAGCGCTGAAGAACTTGGACACCACGCTGCTGCTGCACACGCGCATCTGAGACGTGCCCGAGGACAAGGCGTGGCCAGATGAATTTGAAGAGCGCTTCGGCCAAAATCCGACACCAGGCTCGGAATCAGCACCGGCGTTGCCGCCCGCGTTTCGTGCCATCGAGGGCGCACTCACCCCTTGGCACCCGGCTGCAGTCGATGGCGCATCATCCACAGATTGCTCAAGGCAGACTCGCCGCGATCTCCGCAATGCGCTCGTAGCCCTCGAGCCAGCGCAGGCTCTCCTTGGGTCCGCCGCGGCAATCCCCAGCAGGCCGGTGCGCCCTTTCTTCTCACCTGCGGACGGCATGGTAATGGAATTCGGTATTCGCGCATGGGCGGCATGCGCAGCACGATTAGACACGCAGCATGCCTGGCAGGCCTGGAGCCGCGCGCCGTGGCTGCCCGTGGGCGATGAATTGCCTACGCTCGCCGCCATGGCGCCGATGCTACGCCGCCGGATCACCGCGCTGGGCCGCGCTGCCCTGCATCCCGCTTATGCTTGCCAGGCGAACGTGGATGGCATTCCTACTGTCTTTGCGTCCCGCCATGGCGATACGCTGCGTCCCCTGCAAATGCTGGGCGACCTTGCCGACGGCGAACCCTTGTCGCCCACGTCTTTCGGCCTGTCCGTGCACAACGCCACCGGCGCCCTGTATTCGATAGACCGGGGGGACCCAGGCAACCAGCAAGCCCTCGCCGCTGGCCGCGATACCGTGGAGGCGGCCGTGGTAGAGACCTGCAGCCTGCTGGCCGATGGCGCGCCGGAAGTGCTGCTGGTCCATTACGAGGCGCCGCTGGCCAATCCCTATGCGGCATTTGCGGACGAGCCTGAGTGCCGGTTCGGGTGGGCGTGGCGGGTCGGCAAGCCGCAGGCCGGACAACCGGTGTTCAGCCTTGCGTTGTCAAGCCAGGCCATCGGCGAAGCCGCCAGCGCGACGCTGCCCCACGGGCTGGAAGTGTTGCGTTTCATGCTGGCCGGCCAGCCGGTGCTGAATCACGCTGGCGAACGCGCCAACTGGGAGTGGCGCCGCCATGGTTGAACGCCTCGGCCGTGTCTGGCGGGTATGCGCGACCGGGATGTGCTTTTCCAGCTTCGGCGTTGGTGGCCTTGTGCTGCGCGTAGTGGCGTTCCCGCTGCTGGGGCTGCTGCCGTGGTCGTCCGCGCGCCGGCAGCGGGCTTGCAAGAACGTGGTACACCATGCGTTCCGGCTCTTCCTGTGGCTGATGCGGTCCGCCGGGGTCATTCGCTACGAGGTCCTGCATGCCGAGCGACTGCGCCGCCGGGGCCTCCTGATCGTGGCCAACCATCCGTCGCTGATCGATGTCGTTTTCTTGATCGCGCTGACGCGCCAGACAGATTGCGTGGTCAAGTCGGGCTTGGCGCGCAACCCGTTTACCCGTGGGGCGGTGCGTGCCACCGGCTACGTCTGCAACGATTCCGGCGCAGGTATGGTGGATGACTGCATTGCCTCGCTGCGCTCGGGAAATAACCTGGTCATTTTCCCCGAAGGCACGCGCACGCCATTGCATGGCTCGCTGCGGCTGCAGCGAGGCGCGGCCAATATCGCGGTGCGCGGCGGCTTCGCATTGACGCCCGTGGTGATCCGGTGTGAGCCGCCCATGCTCACCAAGGGCGAGAAGTGGTATCGCGTGCCGCCCCGCAAGCCCCGCTTCATCATCGACGTGCGAGAGGACGTCAGTGTCGCCGAGTGGGTGCCGTCCGGACTGGGCGATGCGCTCGCGGTACGGCACCTGACCCATTCGCTATCCGGGTTTTTCTCCAGGGAGGTTTCCAGCCGTGAAGGTGCTTGAACAAGAAATCAAGGAATTGATCCTTTCATCGTTGTCGCTCGAAGATCTCGGCGTGGCCGATATCGACGCCGACGCACCGCTGTTCGTCGAAGGCCTGGGACTGGACTCGATCGACGCGCTCGAACTCGGGCTGGCGCTGCAAAAGCGCTACGGCGTGACCATGAACGGCGACAAGGACGAGATGCGCGCGCATTTTTCCAGCGTCGCCGCATTGGCCGCCTTCGTCGCGTCGCATCGTACCAGCGAGGCGTCGGCCTGAGCGCAGCATCGAAAACGCCTAGGAATCAAATACCACTTGCCTGACCGGCAACCACGGCCGGTCACGGCCGAAAACGGAGGAAACCCCATCATGACCCATGACGAAATCTTTGTGCGAGTGGCTGCTGTACTCGAGGAAACCTTCGAGATCGACCCTGCCCGCATCCTGCCCGAAGCCCGCCTTTCTGAAGATCTGGATATCGACAGCATCGACGCGGTGGACCTGCTGGTGAAGCTCAAGCCGATGCTGGACAAACCGATCAAGCCGGAGCAGTTCAAGGCCGTGCGCACCGTACAGGACGTGGTGCAGGCACTGGCCTTGCTGATGGATTCGCGCGCCACGGCGTGAGCGCGCATGACAGTGCGCAACCTGCTGCTCGGTGTGCTGACCGTGTGCTACCCGGTGGCGATCTATTTCGGCCTGCAACACTGGTCGCCGCGTGTGATGGCGCCGGTGCTGGTCGCATTGGCGCTGGTGCGGGCGCTGACCAGCCGCCAGGCCGCCTGGCGCCTGCTCGCGGTCGCGGCTGCCGTGCTGGCAGCGATCGTCGTGGTCTCCGATCACGCGCTGCCGCTCAAGCTCTATCCAGTGCTGGTCAATACCGCCATGCTGGGCTTGTTTGGCTGGAGCCTGCGGTATCCGCCGAGCCTGGTCGAGCGCCTGGCGCGCCTGCGCGAGCCGGCTCTGCCTCCCGCCGGGGTCGCATACACGCGCCGGGTGACGCAGGCCTGGTGCGTGTTCTTCGTCTGCAATGGCGTGCTGGCCGCAGTGACCGCGGTATTTGCCAGCGACCGCGTCTGGGCGCTTTACAACGGCGGTGTGGCCTACGCCCTGATTGGCGCGATGTTCGCCGGCGAATGGCTGGTGCGCCAGCGTGTGATGGCAGGGGGGCGGCATGGATGACTGGCTTGGCGTAAGCGGCGCGATGGGCAGGCTGGCACAGCGTTCGCACGTGGTCGCCCACGGCGCTGCCGGCGTAACCACGGCCCCTGAGTTCGTGCTGCGCGTGGCCGCCTGGCAGCGCGCTTTCGCGGCGGCGCCGGGGAGATCCTGGGCGCTCCACCTGGAATCGACTACCGAGTTCGCGGCGGCATTGTTCGGCGCCTGGCATGCGGGCAAGCACGTGGTGCTGCCAGGCGACACGCGCGCCGAAACGCTGGCCGCATTGCGCGCCCGCGCTGATGGCTACGCCGGTGATATGCCCGGGGGCCTTTGGCCGCAAGCGTCGGACGTAGCCGTCGGCGGCATGGGCTGGCCAGCGCTGCCGCTGCGCGACACGCTGGTGACGATGTTCACTTCGGGTTCCACCGGCGCGCCAGGCGCCATCGTCAAGCACCTCGCACAACTCGATGCGGAAGTGCAGGCGCTGCAGGCTGCTTTCGGCGCGAGCCTGCCGGCGCGGGCGAGGGTGCTGACCACGATATCGCATCAACATATCTACGGTTTGCTGTTCTGCGTACTATGGCCGCTCGCCGCGGCGCGCGCGATGCCGGCGGAGCGGCTGGCCTTCCATGAGGAAATCAGGCGCGCATGCGGCGATGCACCCGTATTGCTGGTTACCAGCCCGGCGCATCTGCGGCGCATGCCGCCAGGGCTCGATTGGTCGGCTGCGCGCGGCGGGCTGCAAGCGGTGTTCTCGTCTGGCGGGCCCTTGCCGCCGGAGGCCGCGGCCGATGCGCTGCGCCGTCTTGGACAAGCACCCATCGAGGTATTCGGCAGCTCGGAAACCGGCGGCATCGCCTGGCGGCAGCGCACCCGGCACGACGACCGCTGGACCCCGCTGCCGGGCGTGCAATGGCGTTGGCAGGATGGCTTGCTGGCGGTCCGCTCTGCGCACCTGCCGGACGATGGCTGGTATCTCTGCGCGGACCGTGTGCTGCCTGCCGGGGAGGGAAGCTTCACCTTGGCGGGGCGCGCCGACCGCATCGTCAAGATCGAGGAAATGCGCGTGTCCCTCGTCCAGGTCGAACAAGCGCTGACCGGGTCGCCGCTGGTGCAGGAGGCGCGAGTCGTGCTGCTCGAACTCAATGTCGGTACGCGCCTTGGCGCCGTGATGATGCTCAGCGAAAGTGGCACGGCAATGCTGGCCGGCAAGGGCCGCAGGGCCCTGCTTGCGGCGTTGCGCGAGTGCGTTGCGCAGGCCGTGCACGCTGTGGCACTGCCGCGGCGCTGGCGCTTTGTCGAGGCGCTGCCGTGCAATCCGCAGGGCAAGACGACCGAAGCCATGCTGCGCGACGCGTTTCGCCGCGTGCTGCCCACCGTGCGCTGGCGGCCAGCGGAAGGTGCGCTGGCCGCCAGCGCGGACCTGGAGGTCAGCGAGGATCTGGCCGTGTTCGACGGACATTTTCCGGGTACCCCCATCGTGCCGGGCGTGGCTCAGCTCGACTGGGTCATGGCGCTGGCGCCGGAGCGCCTGCCTGTGCCGCCGCGCGCGCAATTCCGCCGGCTTGAGACGGTCAAGTTCCAGGCCGTGATCTCGCCCGGCACTACGGTGCGCATGGCGCTGACGTGGCAGCCCGAGCGCGGCGCGCTGGCCTTTCGCCTGAGCTCGGCACGCGGCCTGCACGCCAGCGGACGCATCGTTTTCGGAGAAGCGGATGTTTAAGCCCGTGGCGCTCGTTCCCGTCTATGACCACGAACGTGCCATCGGCGCGACGGTGCAGGGAATCCTCGCACACCCGCTACGGTGCCTGCTGGTGGACGACGGCAGCAGCCCGGCCTGCGAGCTGATACTGCGCGACCTTGCCGCCAGTCATCCTGAGCGCGTTCACCTGATCCGCCTGCCGCGGAACCAGGGCAAGGGCGGGGCCGTCATGGCGGGACTCGAAGAGGCCGCGCGCATGGGGTTTACGCATGCGTTGCAGATCGACGCCGACGGGCAGCATGGTGCCAGCAGCATTCCCAGGTTTCTGGCACTGGCGCAGGCAAGCCCGGATGCCATGATCTGCGGGTATCCGGTCTATGACGAATCGGTGCCGCGCGCGCGGTTGCTGGCCCGCTACCTGACCCATGTCTGGGTCTGCGTCAACACGCTGTCGTTCGCGGTGCGCGATTCGATGTGCGGCTTGCGCGTGTACCCACTCGGGCGCGTGCTTGCCCTTGTGCGCGAGGTCAGGCTGGGGCGCCGCATGCAGTTCGATACCGAGGTGCTGGTGCACCTGGTCTGGCGGGGCGTGCCCATCGTCAACGAGCCGACACGCGTGACATATCCCGCCGACGGCGTCTCGCATTTCCGGGTCTGGCACGATAACGTGCTGATTTCCTCGATGCATGCGCGACTCTTCCTTGGCATGCTCCGGCGCCTGCCGGTACTGCTGTGGCGCAAGGTGCGGCCGGCATGAGAACGACTCGACCAGGACGTATGGCCCGGCACTGGAGCCAGATCCGCGAATCCACCTGCGTCTGGGGCGTCTGGAGCCTGTACTGGCTGTACCGCGTGTGCGGCCGCGTGCTGTTCCGCGCGGTGTTGTACCCGGTGGTGACGTATTACTGGCTCACCAGGCCGCTGGCCCGTCATGCCTCGCTGGATTACCTGCGCCGCATCCAGGCCGGCACTGGCGCGGTGGGCCCGGCGGACATGACACCGGGGCTGCGCCATAGCTTGCGCCACCTGTTCTCGTTTGCCGACACGCTGCTCGACAAGCTGCTGGCCATTGGCGGCGGCTACCGCTACGGCACGGTGCGGCGCGAAGGCACCGAGGTGATGCTGGCTCAGATCGCCCGCGGGCAGGGTGGCATTATCGTGACCGCGCATATGGGCTGCCTGGAGCTGTGCCGGGTGCTGGCCAACCAGCGCGCCGGCCTGCGTCTGACGGTGTTGGTGCATACGGCGCACGCGGCGCAATTCAATCGTATTCTCTCGCGGCTGGATCCACGTTCGGGGCTGCAGTTGTTCCAGGTCGACGATATCTCCCCGGCTACTGCGTTGCAGCTGGCCGGGAAGGTCCGCGCGGGCGAGTTCGTGGCAATCGCCGGCGACCGTGTCCCGGCGCGCGGCGGCCGTGCGGTGACGGTGCCGTTCCTGGGCGCGCCGGCCCGTTTCCCGGTGGGCCCGTATGTGCTGGCGGCGCTGCTCGAATGCCCGCTGTTCGCCATGGGCTGCGTGCGGGCGGGCGAGGGCCACTTGCTGCGCTTCACCGAACTGGTCCGCGAGGTGCGTCTGCCGCGCGCGCGGCGTGACGCGATCCTCACTGGCCATGCGGCCGCCTATGCGCAATGGCTGTCGCAACTGCTGGTCGAATCGCCTTACGACTGGTTCAACTTCTACGATTTCTGGGGGCAGGGCGGTGCCGTGCCCGATGCAGCGCGCACTAGCGCCGCCGTGGTCCAGGGCCCGGCTGCGTCCGCAGCCTGCGTTGCTCCTTCCGTCCCGCCTGCACGGCACGGTGATTGAGCGCCGAGCCCGAATCCGGATACTGAAATGGATACTGCGATGCCAAACCTTATGTCCCCAGAGCTCAGCCATGAGATCACGCTTAGCGCGGCCTTCCACGACCTCGACCCGATGAATGTGGTATGGCATGGCAACTACGTGCGCTATTTCGAGCAGGCGCGCTGCGCCTTGCTGGCGCGCTATGACTACGACTACCCCGCCATGCGGGATTCGGGTTTTGCCTGGCCGGTGGTGGACATGCGGGTCAGGTATGTCGGGCCGCTTACCTACGGCCAGTCCTTCACCGTTCGTGCCGCCATTGTCGAATGGGAGAACCGGCTCAAGATCGAATACGTGATCCGCGATACCGCGAGCAGCCGGCGCCTGACCAAGGGTTACACCATCCAGGTTGCGGTGGACATGAACAATGGCGAAATGCAATACGTTTGCCCGCCGGTCCTGATGGCGCGGCTCGGCGAAGGCGCAAGGCAGCTGGAGCGTCAGGAATGATGCGCCGCCGCATGTTGCTGGCGTTGTGCGGCGCCATGTTGTCCGGCCCGGGTATTGCCGCCGCCGCGCCGGACCTGGTGGCCGCGGTGGCCGCGCGGCTGTCCGACGCCCCGGTGATCCGCGGAGGTTTCGAACAGACGCGCCGCCTCTCCGGTTTTTCCAGGCCGCTGCTCTCGCGCGGCGACTTCGTGCTGGCGCGCGAGCGCGGCGTGCTGTGGAGCACCCGCGAGCCGTTTGCGTCCAGCCTGCTGGTCACGCCGGACCGCCTGGTCATGCGCGGTGCCGATGGCCGCGTGCAGCAACAACGCCAGGCTGATGCCCAGCCCGCCATGCGGGTGCTGGGGGAATCCGTGATCGCCGTACTGCGCGGGGACCTGCGGGCCTTGTCGGCGCGCTTCGAAGTGGCCGTCAAACTGGTCGGCAAGGACGGCTGGTCGCTGACGCTGACGCCCACCGATGCCGGCATGCGCCGCATGTTCACGCGCATCGAGCTGGCCGGGGATCGTTTTGTGCACGATGTGCGCCTGGAAGAAGGCAGTGGCGACAGCACCAGCGTCAGGCTGGTCGGCCCGACTGCCGCGACCCGGCTTGGTCCCGCTGAGGAGACGCGCTTTGAATAGGTCGGCCCTGGCCATCGGCAGGGCCGCGTACGGCCTCAGCAAGCGCGAACGGGTGCTGGCCGTTGCCTGGCTGCTGCTGGTGATTGTGTTGGCGGTACACCAGTTGCAGTTCTGGCGCGCCTCGCGGATCGATACCGATGTCATGACCTTGCTGCCCACCAGCCAGCGCACCGCCAGCGCCGATCGCGTGCTGCGCAGGCTTGCCGACGGCGTCTCGCGCGAGATCGTGGTACTGGTCGGTGCCCCCGACTGGGCCCGCGCGCGCGCCGCGGCAGATCGCTTCAGCGCTGCCGCCAAGGTGCAGGCTGGTTTGCTGCAGCCGGTCGACCGCATTGCCAGTTTCGAGCTTGACGCGGCACTGGCCTTCTACCGGCCCTACCGCGACCGCCTGCTGACCGACAGCCAGCGCGCCATGCTGAGCGGCGCCGATCCGGACGTGCTATCGCAGCAGGCGTTGACGCGGCTCTATCAGCTCTCCACCGGTCCGCGCCTGACGGACTGGGCGGCAGACCCGATCGGCCTCTGGCAGGACTGGTGGCTGTCGCGCGCGGCCATGACGCGCGTGCATGAGCACGATGGCCGCGCCGCGCTCAGTGCCGAAGGCAAGGAATGGGTGCTGCTGACATATCGCACCAGCAGGCCGGCGTTCTCGGTGAGCGGCAATACGGACTACGCGGACGTGCTTCAGCCAGGGGAACGCGCCGCCGCGCAAGGCGACGATGGCGTGCGCGTGGTGGCCGCCGGCATCCCCTTGCACGCGGAAGCCGCCGCGGTACAGGCCAGTCTTGAAATGAACGTGATTGGCTGGGGCTCGCTGGCGGCGGTCTTGCTGCTGGTCTGGTCCGCCTTCCGTTCGCTGCGCCCGATCCTGCTGGTGGGACTGTCGCTGCTGGTCGGCACGGCAGCGGCCTTGTCGGTCACCGCGCTGGTATTCGACCGGGTCCACCTGATCACGCTTGTGTTCGGGGCCAGCCTGGTTGGCGTGGCGGTAGACTTCGGCATCCACTACTTTGTCTCGCGTCAGGCCAGCCCGAGCATGTCGCCGCCGCAGGTGATGCGCCGGCTGCTTCCTGGCATGGCGCTGGCGCTGTCCACCAGCGCGGTGGCATACCTGGCGCTTGGCATTGCGCCGTTTCCCGGGCTCCGGCAGATGGCACTGTTCTCGGCGGTGGGGCTGGTGGCGGCCTTCCTGACCGTGGTGTTCTGGTTCCCCTTGCTGGATCGCGGACAGCTTGGCCAGACGCCGTTGTCGGCGTGGCTGACCGCAAGCCTGGCCCGCTGGCCGCGCGTGGGCGCGGATCGCGCCTCGTTGCTGGTGCTCGGCGGGCTGGCTCTGTTTTGCGTGCCTGGACTCTGGCAGGCGAGGGTGGCCGATGACGTGCGTCAATTGCAAAGCTCGCCGCCGGCGCTGATCGAGGCACAGCGTACCGCAGGGCGCTTGCTGGGTTCGCCCGGCCCCGCGCAGTTCCTGCTGGTGCGCGGCGACACGCCCGACCAGGTGCTGGCACGCGAGGAGACGGTCAAGGCGGCGCTGGCGGGCGTGGTGGCGCGCGGTGAGCTGGAGGGCTTCCTGGCCATTTCCGACTGGGTGCCGTCGGCGGCCCGGCAGCATGCCGACGCCGCCCTGACCGGCGGCCTCGAAGGTGCAGTGCGCGCGCACGTGGCGCGCGCGGTGGGTGGTGCCGTGGGGATGCCGAATGCCGCCGCGGCAGACCGCGTACTGACCTTGCCGGCCTGGCTCGCGGACCCTGTCTCCGCGACCCTGCGTCACCTGTGGCTGGGTCGAGAAGGGCAGGGCTACGCCAGCGTCATGCTGCTGCGCGGGCTGGAAATGCCCACCACCTTGCCGTTGATCGAAGCGGCAGCGTCCGAGCTGCCAGGCGTCGAATGGGTCGATCGCGTCGCCGACCTGTCCTCGCTGCTCAAGCACTACCGCGTACTGATGACCTGGCTATTGATCGCCGGCGCGGTGGGCGTCGCGCTGCTGCTGATGTGTCGTTATGGCAGGCAATCGTGGCGGGCGCTGGTGCCAACCTTGCTGGCAGCGGTGTTCAGTGTTGCGTTGCTGGGCTGGCTGCACGTACCGCTGCAACTCTTCTCGGTGCTTGCCCTGGCGCTGCTGCTTGGCGTGGGCGTGGACTACGGGATCTTCCTGCTGGAGCATCCCGGCGATGGCGAATCGTGGACGACGATCGTGCTTGGCGCCGCCAGCACGCTGCTTGCCTTCGGCCTGCTTGCCCTGTCGTCCACGCCGGCGCTGCATGCCTTCGGCATGACCATGCTTTCCGGCGTGGGCGCGGTATGGGTGCTGTCGCCGTGGTTCCGGCCGCGGGCGGCGAGCAGGCACGCACACTGGCGCCGGAGCGCAGCAGACCAGGAACGCTTGCCAGACAAACAGATTCAACAGGATCAACGATACAAGCGGGGTTGCGAATGAATGCCGAAAAGGTGGATGTCCTGATCATCGGCGCCGGCCCCGCGGGCTCGGTGGCGGCGGGTCTCTTGCGCAAGCGCGGCATCGATGTCCTGGTGATCGAGAAGGAAACCTTCCCGCGCTTTTCGATCGGGGAGAGCCTGCTGCCGCAGAGCATGGCTTACATCGAAGAGGCGGGCATGCTGCAGGCAGTGGTCGAAGCCGGCTTCCAGTACAAGAACGGCGCGGCCTTGGTGCGCGGCGACAGCTATACGGAATTCGATTTCCGCGACAAGTTCTCCGCCGGCTGGGGCACTACCTACCAGGTCCAGCGCGCGCGTTTCGACGACGTGCTGATCCGCGAGGCGCAGAAGCAGGGCGCCGAGGTACGCTTCTCGCACCAGGTGTGCACCGTCGATGTGGAAGGAGAGCAGCCCAGCGTCACCGTGCGCGATCCCGATCGCAACGTGTATCGGGTGCAGGCGCGCTTCCTGCTGGATGCCTCCGGTTTTGGCCGGGTCCTGCCGCGCTTGCTTGAACTGGAGTCGCCGTCGAATTTCCCCGTGCGCAGTGCCATCTTCACCCACGTGGATGAACGCATCCCGCCCGGCACGTTCGATCGCAACAAGATCCTCATCAGCGTGCACCCCGAGCATATCGATGTCTGGTACTGGACCATCCCGTTCTCGGACGGACGCTGCTCGCAGGGCGTGGTCGCGGAAAAGCGCTTCCTGGATCAGTACACCGGCAACGAGACCGAACGCCTGAAGGCCTTGGTGGGCGAGGAGCCCGGTCTTGCCAGGCTGCTGGCTAACGCACACTGGGACACGCCGGCACGGCAGATCGCGGGCTATGCGGCCAATGTGAAATCGCTGTGGGGTAAAGGCTACGCATTGTTGGGCAATGCAGGCGAGTTCCTCGATCCCGTGTTTTCGTCCGGCGTGACCATTGCCTTCAAATCTGCCAGCCTGGCCACGGCCTGCGTGGCTCGCCAGTTCAACGGCGAGTCCGTGGACTGGCAGGCGGACTACGGCCGGCCGCTCAAGGAAGGCGTGGATTGCTTCCGCACCTTCATCGAGGCCTGGTACGAAGGACGCTTCCAGAAACTGATCTTCCATTCCGATGCCACGCCGGAAATCCGACGCATGATCTGCGCGATCCTGGCCGGCTACGCTTGGGACCGCACCAACCCGTTCGTCACCGAGCCGCGTCGGCGCCTCGGCGCACTGGAGCAGTTTTGCGGCGTCTGACTGTCAACCATTCCACCATTGGCATCGCGCAGGCGGCCAGGCGCCTGCGGACCCGGGTGCTGCTGCGTATTGCCGGCGGCACCTTGATGCTGGCGGGATGCGCCGTACCGGGGCCCAACCCGGCGCCTGGCATTTGCGCCCAGGCGCCCGTGACCGCAGGGCAGGAGGCCTTGCCGTTGCTACGCTTGCCGCCGGCCTCGCTCGGACGCGAGCTTGCGCTGCAGCAGCAGATCACCGTGGTGTACCGCACTCCGCGCGGCGAGGAACGCCGCGAGATCCAGGCCTTGCTGGAGGCCACTGCCACCCACACGCGGCTGGCAGCGCTGGCGGGCGGCCAGGTGCTGGCACGGCTGGACTGGGACGGTCGGGACCTGCGCGTGGTGCGCTCGCCCTGGGCGCCGCCCGAGCTTGTCCCGGAACGCATCCTGAGCGAGATGCAGTTGTCGCTGTGGCCGGTCGAGGCGATTGCCGCGGTCTTGCCGGCCGGCTGGCGGCTTGATGACGGCACCGGCAGGCGCGTGCTGCGCGCGGGCGCCGAGGCGGTCGCGGAAGTGCGTTATCCCGATGCGCGAACGATCGAATTCGAGCAGTATCGCGACGGCTACCGCCTGACCATCCGCACCCTGCCGGGAGAGGCGCAAGGAGGCCAGGATTGAACGTCTACATCAGTGCACTGGGCGTGATCTGCGCGTTGGGCGACGGCATCGACGGCGTGCGCGCTGCCCTCTGGCGCGGCGACGGCCCGCCAGACGGCGAGGTGACCGACCGCTACAGCCCCGGCCGTCCGCTGCAGCTCGGCACGGTCAACGCAGCGTTGGCGTTGCCGGACGACACGCCGCTGGTGCACCGCACTCGCAACAATGCGCTGTTGTATCGCGCCGCGCGGCAGCTCATGCCCCAGGCGCAGGCAGCCATTGCCAGGGTTGGCCCGACGCGCGTCGCGGTGGTGATGGGTACCAGCACCTCGGGCATTGCCGAGGCAGGCGTGGCTGTGCGGGCGCGCAGCACTACCGGCGCGTGGCCGGCGGACTTCCACTACGGCCAGCAGGAACTCGGATCGCCAGCGCAGTTCCTGGCCGGCGTTTTGGGCGTGACTGGCATCGCCTACACGCTCTCGACCGCTTGCTCGTCGAGTGCCAAGGCGCTCGCCGCGGCCGCCCGGTTGCTGCGCGGCGGCTTGGCGGAGGTGGTGATCGCGGGCGGCGCCGACACGCTTTGCCCCTTCACCATCGCTGGCTTCAGTGCGCTGGACTCGGTGTCGGACACGCGCTGCAACCCACTGTCGGCCAACCGCCGCGGTATCAACCTGGGCGAGGGCGCTGGCTTGTTCCTGCTTTCGGCCGAGCCGGGGCCAGTGCGGCTGGCTGGCTGGGGAGAGACGTCCGACGCGCATCACATGTCGGCACCGGACCCGAGCGGCGCCGGCGCGCGCGCCGCCATGCGGCAGGCGTTGGCGCGGGCCGGGCTGGCGCCGGCGGCCATCGACTACCTCAACCTGCACGGCACCGCCACGCCGCAGAACGACGCCATGGAAGCGCTGGCCTGCGCCGCGGTATTCGGCAGCGACCTGCCGCTCAGTTCGACCAAGCCGATGACCGGGCACGCACTCGGCGCGGCCGGCGCGATCGAGGTGGCGCTGATGTGCCTGACGCTGGCAGACAATGCTCGCGGCCGCCTGCCGGCGCACTGGTGGGATGGCGTGGCCGATCCCGCGCTGCCGCGGCTGCGCGTGGTGGCCCCCGGGGAGGTGCTAGGGCACGCGCCGCGCTACGTAATGAGCAATTCCTTCGCCTTCGGCGGCAGCAATAGCGCCGTGATATTGGGAGCAGGCTGACTATGACCACGACGCCCCTTGCCGCATTGCCGGCAATCGCCGAGGTGGTGCCGCACGCTGGCGGCATGCGCCTGCTGGACGAGCTGTTGAGCGCCGACGAGGAGCATGCGGTGGCGCGCACCACGGTGCGTGCTACCCAATTGTTTGTCGATGAGTCCGGCATGCCGGGCTGGGTTGGCATCGAGTTCATGGCGCAGGCCATCGCGGCCTGGGCCGGTGTGCGGGACTGGCGTGCCGGCCGGGCGCCGGGCATTGGCTTCCTGCTTGGTTCGCGGCGTTACGAATGCCATGAGCCAGCATTTCCGGTAGGCAGCGTACTGACCGTGCACGTGCGCGCCGATCTGATTGGCGACAATGGGCTGGGCATGTTTTCCTGCGCCTTGTTGCTGGGCGAGCGCGTGGTGGCGCACGCCACCATTTCCGTTTTCCAGCCTGCCGACGCGCAGGCCTTCTTGCAAGGACAGGGACAATAACCATGACGAATGGGACCGTGCTCGTTACAGGGTCATCGCGCGGCATTGGCCGGGCCATTGCACTGCGCCTGGCGCGCGAGGGCTACGATGTGGTCGTGCATTGCCGGGCCCGGCGCGACGAGGCGGAATCAGTGGCCGACGCAGTGCGCGCCGTGGGCCGGACCGCGCGCGTGCTGTGCTTCGACGTCGGCGAGCGTGAGCGGGCCGCGGCCGCGCTGCTTGCGGATATCGCAGCGCATGGCTGCTACTACGGCGTGGTCTGCAACGCCGGCATCGCACGCGATGCCGCTTTCCCGGCCATGACCGGTGCGGAGTGGGACGAGGTCATCCATACAAACCTGGATGCCTTCTACAACGTGCTCAACCCGGTCGTGATACCGATGGTGCAGCGGCGCAAGCCGGGCCGCATCGTCACCCTGTCTTCGGTATCCGGACTGGTGGGCAACCGGGGGCAGGCCAACTACAGCGCGGCCAAGGCCGGCGTGGCCGGCGCCACCAAGGCGCTTGCCATCGAACTGGCCAAGCGTGCCATTACCGTCAATTGCGTTGCGCCCGGACTGATCGAAACCGGGATGGTCGAGGAACACGTGCTGGAAGAAGCCCTGCGCATGATCCCGGCTCGCCGCATGGGCATGCCCGGCGAGGTGGCGGCCACCGTTGCGTTCCTGATGTCCGCCGATGCGGGCTATATCACGCGCCAGGTAATCTCGGTCAACGGGGGGATGATCGGATGAAGCGCGTCGTCATTACCGGGGCCGGCGCGGTCTGTTCGCTGGGCAACGATTGGCCCGCGGTCCGGGAACGCCTGGACAGCGGCCGTAACGCGGTCGTGCAGATGCCTGAGTGGCGCATCTACAAGGGCCTGAATGCGCAGTTGGGGGCGCCTGTGCCGCCGTTCGTCCTGCCCGCGCACTACACCCGCAAGGTCACGCGGGCGATGGGGCGCGTGGCGGTGATGTCGGTGCTGGCCAGCGAGGCTGCCTTGCGCGATGCGGGCCTGGAGGGCGATCCCCTGCTCACCAGCGGCAAGCTCGGCATCGCCTATGGCTCGTCCGCCGGCACACCGTCGGCCGTTGCCGATTTCGGCCGCATGCTGATGGATTTCAGCACCGAAGGCGTCAGCGCCACCACGTATATCCGTATGATGCCGCATACCACCGCGGTCAATATCGGTGTGTTTTTCGGCATTACCGGACGCATCCTCACCACCTCCAGTGCCTGTACCTCGGGCAGCCAGGGCATTGGCTATGCTTACGAGACTATCCGCAGCGGGCGTCAAGTCGCCATGCTGGCAGGCGGCGCAGAGGAACTGGATCCGACCGAGGCGGCCGTATTCGATACGCTGTTCGCCACCAGTACCCGCAACGACGCGCCGCACACCACGCCGAGGCCCTTTGACAGCGAGCGCGACGGCCTGGTTTTGGGCGAAGGGGCCGGCACGCTCGTGCTGGAGGAACTGGAGCACGCCCTGGCGCGCGGCGCGCATATCCTGGCGGAGATCGTCGGCTACGGCACCAACAGCGACGGCGCCCACGTGACGCAGCCCAAGGCCGACACAATGGCGCAAGCCATGCGGCTGGCGCTGGAGGATGCCGGCCTGGCGCCAGCGCAGATCGGCTATGTCAACGCGCACGGCACAGCCACCGATCATGGCGACATCGCGGAATCGCATGCCACGCACGCAATGCTGGGCTCCGGGGTACCGGTCAGTTCGCTGAAGAGCTACATGGGCCATACCCTGGGCGCCTGCGGCGCACTGGAAGCGTGGATGAGCATCGAGATGATGCGCGACGGGTGGTTTGCTCCCACCATCAACCTGACCACTCCAGATCCGCGCTGCGCGCCGCTCGCCTACATCATGGGCGAGCCGCGCCGTGTCGAGACCGAATATGTGATGAGCAACAACTTCGCCTTCGGCGGGATCAACACCTCGCTGGTGTTCCGCCGCTGGGAGGGCTGAATCCCTTTTCCTTTTTCCCTTTTCCCTTTTCCCTTTTCTCTTACCCACAACAAGGAAGATCTGTGAGCTACTACAAGAACAACGCGCTGGCCAACACGACCGACTATGCATGTCACGCCGGTGCGGTGGTGGCGTCGCCCTCAAGGGCAGTTACGCAAAGGCCGCCAACCAAGACGGCCTGATCGCGGTGCCCGTTTTCCTGCGTACCGGATCGGTGGCCGGCCTCGCCGCACAGGCATTACCTGCGCACGCGTGGATGACGGGCGCCGAGCTCGCGCGCCTGTGCGCCATGCCGTCCGCTGCGCGCACGGCCCAGTTCATCGCGGGCCGCTGGCTGGCGCGCCACTTGCTGGCTGAAGCGCTTGGCGGCCATTGGCGGGACTGGGTGCTGTCCGGCGGCGAGGGTGAGGCACCGGCAGCAACCGGCCCGCAGCCAGCCTTCCTTTCGCTCTCTCACTCGGGCGACCAGCTTGCCTGCGCGGTATCCGATCATCCGGTAGGCCTCGATATCGAGCGAGTCCGGCCGCGCAAGGGAATGGACACGCTGCTGCAAGCCATTACCACCGAGGCCGAGCGCGCAGCAGTGTCCGCGCCCTGGCCGGGCACGGAGCCGGCCGGGCAGCTGCAGGCCTTCTACCAGATGTGGACGCTCAAGGAAGCCTGGCTCAAGCGTCACGGCGGCGGGTTGATTCCCACCATACTGGGCAAGGCCATGGAAGCGCGGCCCGCCAGCCTGGATGATGCGCACGCCTGCACCTGGTCCGGGCGCGATGTCGTGCTAGCGCTATGCGCGGCCGACCTGCGCGGTATGGCGGACAGCGCCATGCCGAATCCGCGGTGCTGGCGCATGGTGCCTGCCGAACCCTCATCCTTGCCTGTTATGCCGGCCGCTTAGCGCGCTCTGGCGCCGACAGGCCCAAGTTATCGCAATGACCGATACACAACCGATGCGTGACAGCCTTGCCGGGCAGGTAAGCCAGCCCGCGTTTGCCGCAGATCCCGTTGTCTTCGACGGCTCTCCCTTGACCATCGAGTCCGTGGTGGCGCTGGCGCGGCGGGAGGCCGGCGCGATGCTGTCGGTGGATTCGCGATTCCGTTCCCGTATCGCGCGCGGCATGGCGTTTCTCGACCGGCTGCTCGAGGAAGACGGCCGGATCTATGGCGTGACCACCGGATACGGCGATTCGTGCGAGACCGCGATTCCCGTGGAGCGTGCCCATGAACTGCCCATCGGGCTCTACACATTCCATGGCTGCGGCTTGGGACGCCTGCTGGACGCAGAGGAAACGCGGGCCGTGCTGGCGGCCCGGCTGGCGTCGCTCTGCCAGGGATACTCGGCCGTGAGCCCGGATCTGCTTGAGCAACTGACGGCGTTCCTGGCCCATGACGTGTTGCCCTGCATCCCTGCGGAAGGTTCGGTCGGCGCCAGCGGAGATCTCACGCCGCTGTCCTACGTGGCCGCCACGCTGTGCGGCGAGCGGGATGTGGTGTATCAGGGACGGCGGCAGCCCGCCGGCGAGGCGCTTGCGGCGATCGGACGCCCGCCGCTTCGTCTGCGTCCGAAGGAGGCGCTGGCCATCATGAACGGTACCGCGGTCATGACCGGGCTTGCCTGCCTGGCATGGCAGCGGGCCGCCAGCCTCAGCCGTCTGGCCTGCACGATTACGGCCTGCGCTGTCGCCGCGGTGGATGGCAACCCCTATCATTTCGACGCGGCGCTATTCGAGGCCAAGCCCCATCCGGGGCAGACGCGTGCCGCGCAGCGCATCAGGCAACGGCTTGGCGATACGAATGCCCCCCGGCATTCGAGGCGTCTGCAGGATCGCTACTCCCTGAGATGCGCACCGCACGTCATCGGCGTGCTCGAGGATGCGCTGGACTGGTCGAGGCACTGGATCGAGACCGAACTCAACAGCGCGAACGACAATCCGCTGGTCGATCCGGACGAGGAGCGGTTGCTGCACGGGGGACATTTTTACGGCGGGCATATCGCGTTCGCGATGGATGCGCTCAAGATCGCCGTGGCCAGCACGGTGGACCTGCTGGACCGCCAACTGGCGACCTTGGTCGATCCGCGCTTCAACCACGGCCTGCCTGCCAACCTCTCTGGCGCCACCGGCTCCGATGCCGGGCTTCATCATGGCCTGAAAGCCCTGCAGATCGGCGTTTCGGCGTGGACCGCCGAGGCACTCAAGCAGACCATGCCGGCCACGGCATTCTCCCGCTCCACGGAATGCCACAACCAGGACAAGGTCAGCATGGGCACCGTTGCCAGCCGTGATTGCCTGCGGGTGCTGGAACTGGCGGAGCAGGTGGCTGCTGCCATGCTGATCGCGGTGCGCCAGGCCGTCGCGCTGCGCCAGCGCCTTGGCTACGCCCTCCCGCCGCCGCTAGCACCGTTCGCTGACAGGCTGAATGCGGCGATTCCCTTTATCGGGCGCGATCGCGCGCTGGAGGGGGAACTCCGCCGTCTGCTCAGCGAGGTCCGGGAGTCGAGATGGCAATGACCGTGCGCGGCGCCGTTGGCAGCTCTATTCCCGCTACTGGCCCTGGCTTGTTCGTACCGCCTGCACGAACGTGTCCAGGTGCACCGGCTCCGCGTCGGTGACGGCCCAGTAGTTCATGCCGTTCTGGTACCAGCGCGCCATGGCGTAGCCGTCGGCCGAGTAGACCGCAGGCGCCGGGATGCCGCTTTGTGCCGGGAACACGTACAGGTCAATCGGGTGCTGCTGGTACCGGTAGATCAACACCGCGACGGTGCGGTGGCCTACATAGTCGACCCGGCCGCCGGCAAGAGGAAAGCCCTGCGCCGCAAGGTCGACGACCGGCGGAGCATAGTCGAGCCTGCCGTTGAACCATGGCTTCACAGTGTGCTGATCGGTTGACACAACGTCGACCGGATGCTGCGACAGCAGCGAACGCACGTGACTCGACAGGATCTCATCGCCCAGCATGGCGGTTCGCGGTGGCTGACCCAAGGCAAGCACACCAACCACCAGCGCGGAGGCTGCGACACCTGCAAGGCCACCGCCAGCCCAGGCCAGTGCAGGATGGGTGGCAAGCTTGCGCCATGCTAACCAGGGCGGATGGCGGGATTTGCGTGGTAGCCCGGCTAGCACGCGCGCGCGCAGATGCGGCGGCGCGCGATAGTAGAGCGACCCATCGTGCAGCAGGCCGTGCAACGAATTCCCAGTCTTGTCATCCTTCATGATGCACTCCCATCGAATGTCCCGGCACAGGCGAGCGGGAAAATGCGATGCCGTCGTCATGGCTTCGGGCGGGGGCTTGCGCGGCGCGCACAGAGGCGCTGAGAAGATGGCGGCCACGCGCCAGCCGCGACATCACGGTGCCGATCGGAATGCCCGCGACGATGGCAATATCGCGATAGCTCATGTCCTCCAGTTCGCGCAATACCAGCACCTCGCGATATTCCACCGGCAGTTGTTCAAGCGCGCGGTGGACCAGATTCGCATCTTCCCGGCGGACCGCCAGCATTTCGGGATTGCTGCCGATGTCGTCGATCCATCCCGGCAGACGCTCGTCGCCGTGCAGCGTCTCATCGTAGGGCGTGCGGTCGGCTGCGTCGCACCGCCTGCGCCATTCCGTGAACCATGTGTTCCTGACGATGGCAAGCAACCACGCGCGCGCGTTATCGCCCCGAAAGCTGTCGAAGAAACGGAATGCGCGCAAGTAGGCATCTTGCACAATGTCGTCCGCGTCGCTTGCGCTGCCGCTCAGCCAGCGTGCCAGGTTGTATGCTGCGTCCAGGTGCGGCAGCGCCACTTCAGAGAAGCGGCGGGACTCGTCGGTTGCATCCACGGTACTCTCCTGTGCCTAGCCTACCTATGACTGGCCTTGGCTGCGATTTATTCCCGGGGCCAGGTCCACGCCCTGTGTGCCGTCGGCATCCGCCATGTGGGTAGCAGCTGGTTATTGCCCCCTCGCTTGCGTCTGGCACGGTGACCCGGCCCGCGATCATTGGTATGGGGTTGCAAAACCTCTGGCTTGCCGAATTGCGCAACGAATTTTTGCGCTTCGAGGGGGGCGTTGCTGCTGATCCGCGCCCGGAAGGACGGCATGATGGCGCGCTTGAACACGCTGTATGGAGGAGGCTGAACAAGGGGTGATACGCAGGGCCAGCTCAGGGCATTTGCCGAATGAACTGCTAGCGCGGGAAGACACGCTGCAAGCATGGCCTGCCTGGCACTCGCCAGCGCGGTATCGATGTCGCGCGAACGTGGTGCCGGGCGGGCAGGGGCGGGAAGCCGGGTTCTCGGAGCGGGAACCTGGCTTTCCGTGGCTGACCGATCAGAGTCGGCCTCAGCCGCGGTTCAACCGGCGCTGAATGTCAAGGGGCTTCAGCTTCGAGATATTCTCATCGAGCTCCTCGAACACCGCCTTCTGGGCCGCCTTGCCCAGGTGCTCGCGCAGCCTGCCGAGAAACTTCGGCGCGGCGGCCAGGCGAAGCTTGTCGTAGCGGTGCTCCAGTCCGGCCTGTTCGAGGAATTGCCCTAGCATCCGCGCAAACGCATCGTGCTCCCGCTCGATCGGGTCGGTGCGGGGCGGCACGGAATGGCCCGGCTCGCCCTTGCCAGCGTAACGTCCCTGGGCATCCTGGCGCAGCTCGCCGTCCCTGGCGCGTCCCAGCGGATTGATAAAGTCCTGAATTTCCCGGAAGTCGTTTCCCGTTCCCTGTGCCTGGAAAATCCGGGCGCGACTGCTATCGGCGGCTATGGTCCAGATCGTCGTCATCACCAGATCCTCCTGTCAGGCCGGGTCATGGTTGAAGAATAGGCCCTGCGGCGGTGGCCGTCTAAGTGCAATGCCTCTCCATTGACGAAAACGAGAGCCCACGTGGAACATGCGGTGCCGCCCAGGGGAGCGATGTATTCAGAGGGTGACTTTGCACCGGTCACGATGCCTGCCGCCAGATGGCGAAGCGATTGCGCATAACCTATACTTTTTTGATAAGAACCACCATAGCGTCACATTTCGCGCCGTGCAGGCGCATTTCAAGTGCTCGGGGGAAATGCCGCTGGCAGTGCGCTCCGATGCGCCACCTGCCGGTGCCATTCAGGGGCGCGCATGCGTTGGCGATCTTCACCTTTGTCCATGTTGCACCTTAGCCCCACCGTGATGGCGCTGGGTGCGGCTTTGTCGCTTGGCGCGATAGGAACCGATTGTTCCAAAAACGTTCCCCGGCAACCATAACGGAGACCGGGATGACGCGCATCATCATTACTCATCTGTCCGGCTCGAAGGCACATCAGATCGAGCAGTTCGAGGCCGACCGGTTCGATCAACTGATCCTGGGCCGCGATCCGGCCGCTACCGTCGTCTTTGACCCGCAACACGACGATCTGGTCAGCCGCCAGCATGCCGCCATTCGCATCGGGAAAGACGCTCCGCCTCGCTACACGCTGGTTGACCTGGGCAGCAGCAACGGCACATTCCATAACGGCAGCCCGGTCAAGGACGAGGCGTTGCTGGCGCCGGGCGACACCATCGAACTGGGCGAAGGCGGTCCGCGCCTGGCCTTCGATCTGGATCCGCGGCCGGTTCTTGCGCCTGCGCCGACGCGCGTGAACGCAAAGGCGGTTGCTGAAACCAGGGTGGGCCACCCGTCGGTTCCGGCTCAGGCTCCGGCTCCGGCTGTCCCGGCTCAAGCCACGGATGATCGCGTGGGTAAAGAGACCGTGGTGCGGATGTTGAATCAGCAGAGCCGCTCGAGCGGGCGCAGGCTGCTCATCGGCGCCGGTGCGGTTGCGGTGCTGGGTGCCATTGTCGTCGGCGCGCTTGCGCATTTTGGCATTCTGTTCGGCAAGAGCCCCGAGGCAATCGTCGCGGATTTCGGCGGGGCAACCGTGGTCGTGGAAGCCCGCTGGCACATCGTGGACAAGAACACGGGTCGCCCGGTTTATCAGCGTATCTGCATCGTCGAAAACCTGCGGCTTCCGTGCTTTATCCAGATCGATAACAATCCCATCCAGCGCTGGCTGACGACGGACGACGACGATCATCGCGGCATTCCCATCGAGGTGGGTGGACGCGGCAGTGGCTTCGTCGTCAAGGACCAGGGCTTTATCCTGACGAACAAGCACGTCGCGCAGGGATGGAAGGTGCCGGGCTGGATGGATTTCGATTCCAACGGCGGCATACTGATTCGTGTATCGACGACTGGCCAGGGCGAAGTCAGTCTCGCCCGGATCAACCCAAAGGCTTTCAGGCAGCTTAAAGGCTGGGACTTCGACCACCCGGTGAGATTGATCCGGCCGAACTTCGGCGTACCGGGAGGCATGGCGCTCGGCGCCATGTCCCTGGCCGTTCTCGAGGGGCGCAACGAGAGCCTGTCGGTACGTTTTCCCGATACGAGGGACAGCATCGAGGCGCGTCTCGTCAAATCCTCCGCCGAAGCGGATGTGGCCGAGATCAAGATTGACGCGACGCGCAAATTGCCCACCATCAATCTTGCCTCGGTAGGCACCCGGCCGCGCGTTGGCGAGCGGGTGACCGTGCTCGGTTATCCCGGCATTTCCGAAGAGAAGCACGCGATCGTTCAATCGAGCGAAGGCGGCAATATTACGAATCTGGTCGAACTGATTCCGCAGCCCACGGTAACGGAGGGCATCATCGCGAAGGTCGGCGACACGGTCAAGGCAGACAAGAATGTGCAGACCTACGATGACCTGGGCGACGTCTATCAGCTGACGGTGATGGCTACGGGCCATGGCAACAGCGGCGGCCCGGTGTTCGACCGCGACGGCAAGGTGATTGGACTGTTTACCTATTCCCGCTCAATGGGCGATGAACGCGTCACATTCGCAGTGCCGATCAAGTACGGACTCGATTTGCTGCTGAACTGACGCCCACGGGAAGATTGACATGTACGCCGACCAGTCTCGTCCAGCGGATCGATCGCGGCTTTTGGTCAGGTGCGCGATGCAGAGCGACGTTGGCTGCGTCCGCAGCCACAACGAGGACGCGGTCGGTTGCATGATTCCACGCGAGGACGATCCGTTCGCGCGTGCCGGAGCGCTCGCTGTCGTGGCCGACGGGATGGGCGGGCATGCGGCAGGCGAAGTGGCGAGCGAGATTGCGCTGCGCACGGTGCTTCATGCGTACTACCGTAGTTCGTGCGCGCCAGCGGCGGCGCTGGAAAACGCATTTGTCGCCGCCAATCAGGCTATCCGCGAGCGTGCCGCCGTCGACCCCGCTTGCGATGGGATGGGAACCACCTGTAGCGCGGTTGCCATTGTCGAAGGCCTCGCGTATATCGCCCACATCGGCGATAGCCGGATCTACCTCCTTCGCCAACGGGAGTTTCGGCAGTTGACGGAAGACGATTCGCTCGTCGGCAAGATGTACCGCGATGGTCTCCTGACGGCGGAAGAGGCCAGCATGCACCCCGACAAGAACGTACTGTTGCGGGCACTCGGCGCGCCGGACCATGCGCCAGCTATTGCAGCGGATGGTTTTCCGCTGGAGCATGACGATGCGCTGGTGCTATGCACCGACGGCATCAGCGACCAGATCGAGGAAGCGACGATTGCATCGATGGTCACGCGGCTTGACCCGGTAGACGCCTGCCGCAAGCTGATCGAACTCGCTCGCGTGGCGGGAGGGCTGGATAACGCGTCGGTTGCCATCTGCAGTTTGCAGCGGCTGCCGGCAACGGGTGGCGCGGCGGTTCGCTCGACGCAACCGACCCGCCCATTCTGAACGTAATGCTGTTGACGGACTCGCCATGTCAGCCAGACAGATAGGCCACTACGAAATCCGCACCCTGTTGGGGCGGGGCGGGATTGGTGAAGTCTATGGTGCGTTCGACATCGAACTCGAGCGCGATGTGGCCATCAAGACCCTGAGGCCTGAACTCAGCCTGGACAGGGCATTCCTGGAGCGCTTTCGCTCGGAGGCCACCAGCCTCGCCAAGCTGAACCATCCGAACATCGCGACGCTGTATGCGCTGTTCAAGGACGACGAGACGCTGTGCATGGTGATGGAGCTGGTTCATGGCCACACGCTCGAGACCGTCCTGCAGCGTATCGGCCGGTTTCCCGTGCGGGATAGTCTCGCGGTCATTATTCAGGCCGTCATGGGGCTGCGCTACGCACACAAAATGGGGGTGATTCACCGCGATATCAAACCGTCGAACCTGATGCTGACGGATGGCGGCACGCTGAAGATCATGGATTTTGGCATTGCGCGCATTCAGGGTTCGCAGCGCCTCACGCAGCAAGGCGACATCGTCGGCACGCTGGCCTACGCGTCTCCCGAGCAACTGCGGGGCCATGAAGGCGACGGCCGAAGCGATCTGTACAGCCTCGCGACCGTGCTGTACGAACTGATTTCAGGACGATTGCCTTTCAACGCCACCAGCGACTATGAACTGATGCGCGCGCAGGTGGAGACGCTGCCGCCACCGCTGGCCCCGCTATGCGGGGATCTCGATCCCGGCGTCGAGAAGGCGTTGATGCGGGCGCTTGCCAAGGCACCCGAAGACCGGTTCGACACGGTGGAGGAATTTGGCCGTGCGCTGGGGGCTGCTACGCTGCTTGCGGATGCACCGGATATCGTGAGCGATGGCGTCCTTCGGATGTTCAATACGCAGGACCTGAAGACGACCCGAGTCGAGAGCGTGAATGCAGTAACCAGTACAGACGTCAGTGCAAGTATCAACACTAGCGTTAATCCGAGCGTAAATACCCGCGTGAACGCAGACGCCCAACCGCGTGGCGCCGGGGATTCCGCGCGACACGCCGCGCCACGTCCAACAGCTCCGACCGCTGCAAACGAAGCCCAGTCCCGGGCAGTTTCGCCGCCTTCAACCTACACCACGATGGTGAAGCCGGGTCCGGTGCGGGCGCGCCCGCCGTATCGCACTATCGGTCTCGGCGCGGCTGCCGCCGGGCTCGCCGTCGGTGCGGGCGTGCTGCTGATGACGCTGACACGGCATCCGGAGGCCTTGCCCCCAACGCCGCCTTTGACAGCGGATGTGCCGCCGCGGATTGCCGTGCCCGAGCCGCCCCCGCAGGAAGCGCCGATCGAACTTCCCCCGATCGCCCTGATTCCAAAGCCTTCGTCCCCGCAGGCTAAGCCGGACCTTGAGGGAACGGTCGCGCAAGTGCTGGATTCGGGCGCGCTGATCATCTCGGGAAAGATTGTCAACCTGTCCTCCATACACGGCGAAGACGGAAGACCTGCCCAGGCCATGCAGCGTTATCTCAAGGGCAAGGGCAACCAGCTCCAATGCTTTGCAAGGGACAAGGCCTTTCAGTGCTTCGCGGATGGGGAAGACATTGGCGAGCACGCCCTCCGGAACGGCTGGGCCCGCACGAGAGACGGCGCGCCAGCCCAATATGCCAGTGCCGAGCAGGAGGCACGACGTGCTCGCGTCGGTGTCTGGGCCATGTAGCCAAGGGAGAGGGCGATTTCGCCTAACAGTCGGAGGATGGATGCAATGAACAAATGGACTTCAGTAATTGCCTGCGCCGCAACCGCCGGCGCGGTGCTTGCCGGGTGCGCGCAAGGCGATTCATCCGGCATGAGCAAGACCACTTCGGGCGCATTGATCGGTGCCGGCACGGGCGCAGCGCTTGGCGGCCTATTCAGCCATGGCAACGCGGGCGCGGTGATCGCCGGAGGCATGGCGGGCGCGCTGCTTGGCGGCATCATTGGCCGGGAGATGGACGAGCGCGACCGCGAAGCGCGCCAGGCGGCATTGAAGCAATCCTTGCAGACCGCGCAGAACAACCAGCCAAGAACCTGGCATAACCCGAAAACCGGGAATTCCGGCACCATCAAGCCGCTCAGCGGATATACGAAGTCGGCGAGTGCGCAGACGTGCCGGAACTTCACCGAAACCTATGTCAAGGAAGGAAAGTCATACGAACAGACTTCACGCGCGTGTCGCAACGCACAGGGAGAGTGGGAACTTGCCAGCCAATAACGTGATTCGAGTGTGATTCGGGCATGGTCACCAGGGAACGGCGCGGACGCACCTTGCTGTTGTGCCGGATATTGGCATCCGGGGCGATCGGCTGTTGGCCCGCGTGCGAAGCGGCCGACGGTATCAGTCATCTCGCCGGCAAGGCCAAGAGCCACGATGGGATGCTTCGCAGCGGTACGGCGTTCTTTGTGACGCAATCCGGAGAGATGCTCACCAGCGCGCACGTTGTACGCGGTTGCCAGCAGATCGATGTCTGGCCAGCCGACCTGAAACGTCTGCCCGCATCGCTTGTGGCCATCGACGACCAGAGGGACATAGCGCTGCTCGCCACCAACCGTACCGTAGAGACGGCAGCGCGGCCGATTGCCAGATCCGTCCGCCGGGGCGCGCCGGTCTATACGATCGGCTTTGGCCTGACGCCATCGACACCGCTGGTGCCGGTCATGACGCTCGGGTCCGTGCGAGGCACTGTTCAGCCGAAGGGCCACCGTCTGTTGGTGCTGCGCGCCGCGCTGCATGAAGGCAATAGCGGAGGCCCGGTGGTCGACGCGCAGGGGGCGCTGCTTGGCATGATCGTGGGGCGGTACGCGGACAAGCCTGAACTCAGCGTCGCGGTGCCAGCACAGGACCTTGGGCAGTTCTTGGCCGCGATGTCGGCCGCGCCGGCGCCATCCATGCCGCCGCCGGCTCCGGAGGTGAAGCCCGGCGCGAGGCTCAGGCAGATTTCGGCGCTCGTTCAATGCGCGGATTAGGGGGCTTGGGCGAAGCTGGCGAATGTTATCTCCCTCCTATAATGAACGGCGAGGATGCTGACGGTGCGTCGC
Organism: Cupriavidus sp. 01T418; assembly: GCF_056398885.1. Lineage (NCBI taxonomy): Bacteria > Pseudomonadati > Pseudomonadota > Betaproteobacteria > Burkholderiales > Burkholderiaceae > Cupriavidus > Cupriavidus sp. 01T418. The sequence goes on along the minus strand of NZ_JBFTQG010000052.1, from coordinate 1,220 downwards.
ACGGCGTGGAAGCACGGCAATACCTGGAGTTTCAATATGGCAAATATCATGCACTTTCCTTCCAGTTTGCAGCGGCCGGTCCGCGTGTTGTCGGCGGCGCTTTGCATCCTGGCTGCTTGTCCTGCCGCTCATGCCGGCGACAACGTGATGCGGGAAGAGGACATCAGCGTGGAATCGATCACCAATGCCTTGACCCCGCAAGATGCGGCCGACAGGACCGAGACGCTCGGCATCGTGCACCGCGATGTCCCGGCGGCGCAGGAACTGGGCAGCCCGGCGAGAAATCCATCCGCGCAGTTGCTGATCACGTTCAACAGCAGTTCGTCGAAGCTGACCGCTAGTGCGCGTGCTGCTCTCGGCAAGGTTGCCCGGGGGCTGCAGTCAAGCAGACTATTGCCCTACAAGTTTCGTATCGAAGGGCATGCGGACCCTCGCGGCGCGGCAGATGTCAACCTGAAGCTTTCTGCTAGCCGCGCCACGGCGGTGGCGGAGTACCTCACCCTGGAGGGCGGCATTGCCGCCGACCGTCTGACGCCGGTCGGCAAAGGCTCCACCGAGCCGCTGAATATGCAGAATCCCACTGCCCCCGAGAATCGCCGCGTGACCATTGTCACTGTCAAGGATTGACCGCGATGAACGAAGAAACCTTCAATCTCAGCATTCGCAAGTTCCTCAAGGTCGTTGGCGTGAGCTCGCAGCGCGAGATCGAGCAGGCGGTCTCCAGCGCGATCGCCGCCGGCACGGTCACCGGCAGCGAGCACTTCCCGGTCGTGGTCACGCTGGAATTGGCTGCCTTGAACGTCAAGATCCAGTTCAGCGGAGAGATCCAGCTTGAGTGATGCTGAATGCCCGGCAAAGCCTTTGCTGGTTGCAAGAGGCCGAAGAGGCTCTTATGGAAATTTCCGGAAAAAAGCTTGCCAGCCGAATAGGGAAGCCTTAGTATTCGCTCCCCCGTCGCACGAAGCATTGCCGCAAGGCAGGCGGGGAGAAAATGAAGCGGGGATTAACTTGGGCGAGCGATGCTCGCCGGGGTAAAGAAAATTTCTCGAAATGTTTGATTAATCGCAGAAAGTTCTTTATAGTCTCGTTTCTCTGCTGCGGACAACGCAGCGACGCGGTAAGCAAAGCGAACCGGGTGCCGTTCTTTAACAAACAAACAACCGATAAGTGTGGGCGCTTGATAGCGGATGCGGAAGGCTTCGGTCTTTTAGCTTACAAGT
>NZ_JBFTQG010000051.1:0-45874 GCF_056398885.1 Cupriavidus sp. 01T418 | reverse complement strand
GCCTTCACCTGGCGAACCGCCTCCAATTTGTATTCCTGCGTGTATTTCGCTCGCGTTTGCTTGCCTGACATGTCTTAGCTCCTTGCTCGTATTTGAACATAGGCTAAGAACTCCACTCTTCGGGGGCAAGATCATGACATAGTACGTAGCGCCCGCGAAGACAATATCGGTCTGCAAATGGGTCGCGGCTGCCATGTTGTTTCTGATCCAGCCGATACCAATTTTGGTCGGGCCTAGCTTCACGTAACCGTCGACGATATTGTGCGTGTCGGTATTCGCACTGCTGTCAAGCGGTGCCGAAGCGCCCGCACCACCGCGCATCACGTCGTAGGATGCTGCCACGCCGAAGCTCGCCTGCGCGACCCGCCGCGTCACGGCCAAAGCTGTATGTTCCGCCAAGCGTGACGCCATGGAAATTGCCGAGATAGCCGATCGCATTGTCGCTGCGCGCGTTAGCCAGATACGAGTCGAAGTCGTATAGCGAATGAATCGCCGGCCCGATCACATCAGCGTTCGCGAGCGCGTAGATCGTCATATTCATCTGCCGGCCGAGCGTGAGTGCACCGTTGCGCAATCAACCGCGCAATGACATCCGTGGCACCGCCAGGCGGATATCCCACCAGCACGCGTACCGGTCTGGTGCCGGGCTGAGCCATGGCTGGCACCGACGCCCCTGCGGCGAGGAGTGTCGTTACGTTCTTAAGAAAGCGGCGGCGCGGCAGCGTGACCGGCATACAGATCGACTCCTGAAGGTTGACGAATCTGCATTAAGTCCACGTCTAAGTCCACGTTTAAGTCCACGTTTAAGTCCACGTAAATGCCCTGCGCGGTGGCGCTCCTGCCTAGAAGATGTGCTTCACCCCAACCATTGCGCCAAGCTGGTTTCCGCCCGGAGTCGTGTTGGTACCCGCCTGACCGCTGCTGACGGACAACGCCAGGTTGCCACGATTGTCGATATAGCCTGCTGTCCCGTACACAGATGTGCGTTTCGTGAACGCGTAGGTAGCGCGGCCTGCGAACATCCATGCCTTGTCCGCGCTGTTGTGAAAGCGCAGATAGTAAGCCTCGGCGTCCACGCTGATGGCAGCAGTGATCGGATAGGAGACCCCCGCGTAGTACAGATCGCTGCGCGGTGTCGTGCTCGCCTGGTTGTCACGGCGCAGCCATCCCCCGCCGATTTTCGCCTCTCCGACCATGAAGTAGCCGTTCAAGGACAGGCGGTCGTCGGTCAGTGCGCTGCGCGTCAGACCTCCAAACGCGCCGGGCCCACCCCTTAGCGAATCATAGGCTGCCGCCACGCTCCAGCGCGCCGCGTCATACTTCAGTAATGCAGACCATTCCCGGCACGCCCGCTTGTCCGCCGCGTTCTCGCCGGCGCAATTGGTACCAGCCGGGCTGGGGCCCGCATTGACCGTGTCACGGCCAAAGCTGTAGGTCGCACCGACCGTCAATCCGCCAAACGTGCCTTTGTAAGACGCTGCATTGTCAGCACGCGCATTGGGGATGTAGCTATCGAACGATCCCGAGCCGAATAGGTTCGGGCCGAGCATGTCAGGATCGGCCATGGCCCAGAACAGCATTGTGTACTGGCGCCCGAACGCCACTTGCCCCCAACCTCCCGAGAGGCCAACAAGTGCTTGACGGCCGAACAGGCGTCCGCCCTGATTTGCCACGCCGCTGTCTGGCGAGAAACCGGATTCCAGCCAGAAGATCGCCTTGTTCCCGCCACCCAGATCTTCGCTGCCGCGCATACCCCAGCGCGACGGTACGGTTCCCGTCAGGTTCGGCATGAACGTTTCGCTGTCGCGCGTTGCTCCCACACCATTGACGTATGCAATTCCAGTGTCCACCACGCCATACAGTGTCACGCTTTGGGCTGTTGCGAACCCCGGGCACGCGAGCGCGAGTATGCAGGCCATCGTATGAATTCTCATGTTGTCTCCTTTCCCTATTTTTTTGTGGTTCATCCGACTTTCGTGTGGGTCGATTCATCGCTGGGCTAATTCCAGCACTGCCGTAGCTCCCCTCTCCCGCATGGCGGGAGAGGGGTTGGGGGAGAGGGCGGGCCTGCGCAAGAGCGAGGCGCATCACGTTGAGCGAGCGCCCGCCCTCTCCCCCGGCCCCTTTCCATTTCATGGGAGAGGGGAGCAAACCAGCGGTTTGCTTCCGGCCACTCGCACCCGCATGCAGTACCCACACGAAAGTCCGTTGCACCTTTTTTATGGCGTACTGCCTGGTTTTAAAGAAAACTGATACGGGGCTAGCCCCTCCTTGCATTTGCTGAAATGTGTTTGCATCCTGTCTTTTGCGTAAGCGGGACAGAATGATTCGAACGCTGCTGAGTGACAACGTATGGAAAAAAGTCGAAGCGATCTGCCGGGCAAGGAAGGCGATCGTAGTCGAACGGCTACGGACAATCGCTGGTTCCTCGAAGCGATGCGGTGGCAAAGCCGCACCGGCCGACTGTGGAGCGACCTACTGGCGGAATTCGGTCGCTGGCACACGGTGTACATGCCCTTTTCCCCATGGCGACGCAAAGGTGTCTGGCAGCGTGGTCATGCCGTGCGACTGGCATAGCGGGGAATCCGCTTTCGTTGAAGGCCACCGACCTGGGTTGAATGGCCGCGCCTGCTTTCGCATGAGCCGCCACCCGGTCGGTGTGCAAACTTCCCACGCATGGCAAGAGATCCATTAAGGGCAGCCCAGCGGAAACCCCCGCCGCAACCGCATCTGCCGGGCGCAAGGGGGCTATCCCTGCGTAGCCGGCTGGTGGCTTCCAGAACTCAGATGCTCGGTGTGGTGCGAGGCCGATCGCCGGTGATTGATCAACCCGACCGCGATCGCAGCGGCCAGCGCGGGCAGACCGATCGTCATGAAGTTTTGCTTCAGAGGCAGGCCCATCCCCACAAGCAAGCCGATCAGGATCGGTGCAACAATGGCCCCGCCGCGACCGACGCCCAGGACCCAGCCAATACCGGTTGAACGCACAGCCATCGGATAGAACTGGCCCGCGTAAGCGAAGTTGACGATTTGCGTACCAATCGTCGAGGCACCGGCGAGACCGACCAGCACGAACAGCAAGCCGGTCGGCACCTTGTAGCCAAGCAAGGAGATCGATACGGCTGCGATCAGATACATGCACACAAGCACAGTCTTGATGTGAAATCTGTCCGCAAGCCACCCACCGTAGACCGCGCCGATCAGGGCACCGAAATTCAGGACAAGCACGAACGTCAACGCGGATCCCAGGCCGTAGCCGGCGCTTGCCATCAGTTTTGTCAACCACGAGCTGAGGGCATAAGTCATAAAGAGGCATATAAAATTGGCGATCCAGAACATGATCGTGCTGAGTCCCCGGCCTTCGGTGAAAAGATGCCGGATAGACGCGTTGGTGGCCTTGTCTTCGCTTCGCATGACGAACCGGTCGCCGGCAAGCGGCTGGTAGTCCGGGTCGAGGCAACGCACGATGCGCGCCAGTTTCTTCGTATTGCCGCACCTGATCAGGTAGGCCATCGACTCCGGCATCCATGCCAGCAGGAGCGGCACGAGGAGCACCGGTACGCCCGCGGCAATGAACACCGAAGGCCAGCCATAGCGCTCGATCATTCCCTTCCCCAACACGGCTGCCAGCATGCCGCCGACCGAGTAGCCGCCAAACGCCAGGGTGACCATCATGCTGCGCACGCGCCGGGGCGAATACTCGGTCATTTGCGCAATGACGTTCGGCATCACGCCGCCGATGCCGACGCCCGCGATGAACCGGGCAAGACCAAATGCCATCGGGCTCGATGCGATCCCGGCTGCCGCGGTAAAGACACTGAACGTCGTCAGGCTGATCGCAATCGCCCATCGACGCCCGATCCGATCGGCGACTGTTCCGATGACGATGTTGCCGAACATGATTCCGAAAAAGGCAGAACTCACCATGAAGCCGACCTGGGCCGGATTGACGCCCATCGTCTTCATGATTGACGGCAACGCAATACCAGCAACTGCCAGATCGTAGCCATCGAAAACAATGACTAGCGCGCACCAAAGCAAAACGACATAGTGCAGGCGGTTCAGCTTGGCGTCATCAACAAGTGCGTGCAATTCGATTTCCCGCATGAATCTCTCCTGGTTTTCGATATGTGAGCGTGGGCAACAGCGCTCCGGCGTCCACCCGCGACTCCGGCTTTACATCCTTGCGGATCTCGAACAGACGGCGAGTCCGGTCACCATCAGCTCCCCATAGGGAGAAAGCAGGCGTTCATTCGCTTATTAATCTGTACTGCAAATCATTTGAATGACCGCCACATCGCGCAATGGTTTTCCTGGCTTCCGTTACGTCCCAGCCTCTCCGCACTCCACGCTGTTGTTTGAGATATAAGCCGACGGTAGGTACCAACACGCGCCGACAGACGCAATGCTTCAGTGCTGCGGTACCCACGACGACCCGTCTCGCCACTCGCATGGCAGCAGTACACTTCGCTCTTTCGGGCGACGGGGGGCCTGTCTACGGCAATCCTGCGTGCGATGCTACCGGGAACTATCGTCCCACCGCGACGGCCACCGTCGAGTCCACCTTCATCTCAATCTGAGTCTCCAGTGCGCGGTGTGCATAGCAGGTGCGCGCTGCAACGAGCGGCAGGGACTTGGCGGTTGTCTCGTCGATCTCACCATCGAGAAACACATGGGTGTCGAACGCTTCGGCCTGTCCTTCCCGGCGACCTGCTTCGTCAACGAGTGCGAAGCTGGAAGACTGCACAAGTGTCGTAGGGCGCAATGCAAGGCGGCGAACATCAATGTATCGGCAAAACTGCGTGTGATAGCAAAACGCCGTTCCAATAGAAAAGTAAGCGAGCGGTGTGGGCGCTGTGATCCCCTGCCCGTCGCTCACCAGAACCCAACGGGTTGCGGCGACCTCCGGAAAGCCGACGGTGCTATGAACAAGACTCGTGGCGCGATCAAGGCCCCCTTCAGCCTGCATGTGCCAGCCGACCGCCGAGTTGCTGTCGTTGCTGAGGACGGTATCGGTCCCCTGTGGAGTAGTGCTGCGCGCGAGGATGGTCTGCCAGACCGCTTCGCCCGTAGGCTCAATCTGGCCATCGTGAACGGCCTTGGGGTCGGGCTCAGTGTTTGCGCTCTCGTGAAGACCGCCGATCGGTGTACGCGTGCCATTCACGTACATGGCAAAGGTACCTTCGCGCGCCGTCAACATGGCATCGACTGCCGGCGATGCCGCCAAGGCTTCGCTCACAATCTGATTAATGGTGTCCACGTCACCCGTCGCGTCGATATCGACGTGCCAGGAGAGGCCAAATACGAGGCCGATCGCCTCTCCCTTCACGAACGACCCTTTCGAGGCAAAGCCTTGGCGCACGCGGACAAAAAGCTTATTGACCTCAAGCCCTCGTTCGTTCGCAAGCGCCTCAATACGCAAAACAGCATCTGCGTGAAGACCTGCGCCCCAATGCATGAGAGGCGCCGGCGCCAGGTCCGTGCCGCGCAGGTACTTGCCCTCGTCGGCGGTAAGTCTCCACGTTCTCCCGGTGGATACCTCCTCCACCAGTCCTTCCTTTTGGAAATGACCAATGCCGATTACCTCGCAACGGTACGTATCCTTGCCCGCTCCCGGATACGCAAAGGATTGTTGAGCGCGCCGCGCTTCGACCGGAAAGGCAGTAGGGTACGGACATTCTTCGAGTGAATCAGACCAGAAAGTGTTTTGGGCAGATGCGTTCATGATAGTTAACCTTGGAATATCTATGATAAAAATCGAGAAATCCTGCTGTTGTTCTTATTAGCGATCTCTCGAGGAGAGCAGCGATTGCGTTCCGCAACGACTGGCAGGATGTTGAAGCTGGATCCTGACGGGGTGCATTCCATCAGCCTGCCGGAATGGTCGCAATCACGAAGAACGTGCGATTGCTTCGCTACTGCAGCCCCATGCAAGCCGTGCTCATCTCCTGCGCCGGCACGGTCAGGCGCAAAAAGTCACGCTCGCCAGTCGTCGTCAGAATGGCGGGCCGATCGGTGCTTCGAAACTACCCAGGGGCGACGGCTCGACCTCCCGACTTTCACGTTTCGGACGACCCGGAAAGAGGGCGCGCCGGGAGAGAACGCTGTCCGCCCGGAATCAAGAGGTGCCCGAAACGGGCAGCCAGCCTCAAACCATGTCGGACCGCGCTCCTCGCGCCCCGCGCCATGCTGATGTTACGACCAGCAAGGACGGGCGGCGTCCCCGGCCGAATGCTAACCGACGAAAATGCGGCTCGCATTCCCACCGTGTTCCTCCACGGTGTGAGCAATCCAGTCTCCGTACTTCCATCGTTTGCTCGTAGTCAGCCGTCGTGTCGCGAAAGAACTAGATGGGCATTGCATCGATGAGGACGAAACCTACAACAGCGGGTGCGTCAGTACGATTGCTCCACGCGTGGTTGGTGCCACGCTGAACCAGGACGTCGCCAGCCCGCATTGCCACCTCACATTTGTCCAACACGGCCACGATTTCGCCGGACAAAACAAAAGCGTAGTCCACAGAACGCGTCTTATGCATTGCTTCATGTGGTGCGTCGCTCGTGGCGAGCGCATCGGCTCCTGAATCGCCCATCCCTGCGAACCCTGCGTGCGGATCCCACTTACCGATGTAGTCGCGATCCGGTGGGAACTCCACCACTCTGAATACCGTACCGCTCGAGGGCGGTTCGAGCGTGATCGGGCCATCGCAAGCGTCCGCAGAGCCTGCGTTGCTGGCCGGAGAACTTTCCGTCTTCCAGATGTCGGTCACACCGAATGCGGGAACCCCTGGCAGATGCATCGTATGCGGCGAAGGCGTGTCTTCTACAACGATCGATTTCCCGTCGTTGTCATGCCCGGTAATAATCCGCCTCACCTGGCTAAATTGGTTTTTCATAAGTTGAGCGACCTTGTTACTGTTAAGGGGTGACCCGTGCATGAGATGTGCGAATCGACTAGCGATCGTTCAATGCGGGTATGCCAAGCATTAGCCTTGCCTCTTCCGGCGACGCAACTTCGAGACCTAGGTCGCGGATGCAACGCACCAGACGCTCGACCAATTGCGCGTTGCTCGTGGCAAGCACCCCCTTGCTGTAGTAGATGTTGTCCTCGAAGCCAACGCGAGCATTGCCGCCCATGAGCACCGACGTCAAGGCAGCAGGGAGTTGGTTGGGGCCAATCCCCAGCGTCGAGAACCGGCTGTTTGCGGGTAGCATCGCAACATAATTCGCGATACGTTGAGGACTGTAAGCGACAGCGCCCTGATTAACTCGATTCATACCCATAACGAAGCTGAATGAAAAGGGCGGCTTCAACACGCCTTCGTTAATCAGCATGATCGCGTCGTCGAGTTGGGAATCGTTGAAGATCTCCAGTTCCGGCTTGATATTGCGCTCTTCCATCATCCTCGCGGCCTTGCGCAGGAAATTGCGCGTCCATTCGATGATGATTTCTTTTCCGTGCGCGGCAACAACGGATATTCCCATGTCCAGCGATGCCATTTCGGGCAGCGCGTCGAGTACGGCCAGTCCATCGTCCGCGCTGTTCGGGTTCGGGCCCAGCGCCGGCGCGATGCTGTTCTGGATGATGATGTTGCACTTATTGCGGATCCGCTGATTGATGTCCTTGAAGACTTCGGTATCGTTGGTCTGGATACCGTTAACATCGCGTGCATGCAGATGCGCCAGAGATGCCCCCGCGTTATAGGCTTCGTAGACTGACTGCGCTACTTCATCAGGTTGGATCGGCAATGCCGGATTGGCCTCTTTCCCCTGAAAATTGCTGGTAGGGGCAACCGTCACTATTACTTTGCGTTCCATGTTGATCTCTTTGGTGAAGAAATTGAACTTCTAGACGTCGGTTTTACGACCCATCAATACGTTAACCAATGCGCTCATCAGGACTTCTTCGCGATGATTCCGTAGTTCGAAATCGAGCTTTAGCTTGCCGGTGAGCGGCCGGGACGATGGTTCTGCGCTTACGACCGTAACCACGGCGCGGACCAGGTCCTCCGGTCGCAGTGGCCGATGCCACCGCAAATAGTCCAACCCCGGGGAACCCATGTTTGCCGAGCGGTTGAATACAGAGCGCGCCACTAACCCCATGCAGATCGCCCAGACATGACCTCCACTGGCGATCAGTCCACCATAGATAGTTCCGGCGCAGAAAGCCTCGTCCAGGTGAAACGGTTGAGGGTCGTACTTGCTGGCAAAGTCGAGGATCTCTTCCTTGGTGACTTGACGCTCACCGCATGCAAAGGCGCGCCCTGGCTGAAAGTCTTCCCAAAACAGGTCAATTTCTTCGGATTGCAATGCATTCCCCTCCGGAAGCGAATCATGCTCACTAATTTGATAGGAATCCGACATATAAATACCGAGTCGTTTAATATAGATCTCCGCCCTGCCTCGAGTCTGCCGTTAGGAGCGCAGGTTTGTGAATACATGATAGGGACACGGATATCGGCGCTCAATATAAATATCGAGATGGCCGTTACCCGTTAAGTGCATATCTGCATGCTACTGGTCTAGGTGTAAACGCGAGGGGGAATCGGTTACAGTGCCGGGGTGACCGAATTGAGAGCTGGCGAGGGGAAGCTGAAGAGCACGGATGATTGTTCGCGGACCGTCACTTTGATCGGGACGCGACCATTCTGTGCGTACGCTGGTACCTGAGCTGCAAGCTGAGTTTGCGGGATCTTGTCGAGAGGATGGCCGAGCGGGGTTTGTCGCAGGCACACACGACAATGCTGCATAGGGTGCAGCGCCATGCGCCGGAGTTCGTCAAGCGCTGGAGCTGTTTTGGTAAGCCCACGGGACAGTCGTGGCGTGTCTGCGAAACGTACCTGAGGATCGGGTCGGCCAGACAGTAGACTTCACGCTTCGCGCCAAACGCGGCGTGGCCGTAGCAAAGGGCATTGTCAGGTTGATGAGTAGCGCGGGGTAGAATGAGACGATGAAAATGATGAAGTCGCTTTATCACGGCCATCGCTTTCCCGCGGCTGTCATCAGCTGCGCGGTTCGCTGGTATCACCGTTTCCGCCTGAGCCTGCGCGACATCGAGGAACTGCTACTCGAGCGGGGCGTCGTGGTGACTACGAGACGATCCGTCGCTGGTGTGACAAATTTGGAGCCACCTTCGCTCGTCGCGTGAAGGCGGTGAGGCGCAAGCCCGGCGGCACATGGCATCTGGACGAGGTGTTCGTGACGTTGCGCGGCGAGCCATATGTGCTTTGGCGCGCCGGAGATGAGCACGGCGCCGAACTGGATATCCTGCTGCAGAAGCGCCGTGACAAGGCTGCAGCCAAACACTTCCTCAAGCGGGTGTTGCGTTCAGCGCCGCCGCCACGCAAAATCGTTACGGATCAGTTGCGCAGCTATCCTGCTGCGAAGGCTGACATTTTTGAACTCGCGGGCGTGAAGCACGTGTTCGTGAAAGCTGCTGCACGGGTCAACAACCGCGCGCCGCCGCGAAAGCGCGATGAACGGGTTTCGCGATCCGGGACGTACGCAAGCGTTTCTTTCCCGGTTCGGTACAATACGGCAACACTTCGCGTTACCCCGGCACCGCATGACAGTCAATCCCATCGCACGAGACTCAAGGCACGTCTTGCCGCATGGCATCGTTGGACCGTGACGGAAGCTGCCGGTTGCGCACATTGATCAGGATGCCGATTCGTCTTCCGTCTTCCTGTCCGCTATCGGTAAGTTGCCAGCGCCCGGTTTGCTCGATCACCGCGTTGCCTCTACGATATTGACCGACAATTCGCCCAGGCGCTCCACGCCCATCACCATCGTTTCGCCGGGCTTCAGTGCACCCACGCCTTCGGGCGTGCCGGTGAAGATCACGTCGCCGGCTTCGAGGCGGAAGAGCTTCGACAGATACGCGACCGTTTCGGCCACTGACCAGATCAGATGCGAGACATCGCTCTTCTGCTTCGTCACGCCGTCGACGTCGAGCCATAGCGCGGCCTTTTCGAAGTGGCCGACGACGCTCGCCGGATGAATTGGCCCGAGCGGCGCGGAACGGTCGAACGCCTTGCCGATTTCCCACGGACGGCCCATTTCGCGCATTTTCATCTGCAGGTCGCGACGCGTCATGTCGAGGCCAACCGTGTAGCCCCAGACGTGGTCAAGCGCGTTTTCGACTGTGATATCGGAGCCGCCCTTGCCGATCACGGCGACGAGTTCCGCTTCGTAGTGATAGTTCTGCGTCTGCGCCGGAATGCGAGTTCGAGCGTCTCGTCCGTAGTTCACCGGCACGACGGCGTCGCCCGGCTTGCAGAAGAAGAACGGCGGCTCGCGATCGAGATCGAAGCCCATTTCGCGCGCGTGCGCGGCGTAGTTGCGGCCCACGCAATAGACGCGGCGCACCACAAACTGATCGTCGCTGCCCGCGACGGGAACGGCGACGGGCGCCTCGGGCGTGAATACGAATGCCATGGTCTGGAATTCTGTTGGAAAATGAAATAAAGGGAGAGAAGCACCGTCAACGCGACGCTTTGCGTCGGGAAGCGGCAAACGGGCCGCCTGCGTCACTCACACGCGTTCTTCGCGCAGCAGATTCAGAGCGGCCAGCACCGGGCGATCGGAGTAGCTGAAGAGCACGCTGTCCGCCTCGGCATCGAGGCGCACTCGCTGCCACGAAGGCGCGACGAACACGTCGTGCGGCTCGAACGCGAATTGCGCGTCGCCGATGTGCGCTGTGCCGCGTCCATCGACTACGCAATAGACGGTCGCGTCGGTGCTGCGATACGTCTTGCCCTTGAAGCCTTGCGGCAGGAATTGCATGAAGGTCGCCATCGTCGGCATGGGCCAGCCGCCCGTCGCCGGATTCACGTAGCGCAGCTTCACGCCGTCCCACGCGTCGAGTTCGCCGTTGCGGTAGAGCGTGTCGAGCGCCTCGCGGCTGCGCGCATACGGGTAGCTGAAAATCGGCGAGGTCGGATCGCTGACCGTCTGCCGCACCGGCAGTTTCGGGGCGCGAGAGCGGCTGCGTCGCTTCGGGATAATTCTCCGCGAAGCCCGCGTCGAGTTGCGCGAGCAACGGGATGTCGAGCCCGTCGAGCCATATCACCGGCTCGCCGTCTACTTCGGCCGACGGGTTGCCATGGTCGTGCCGCGTCCACGACGGCGTGATGATGAAGTCGCCCGGATGCATCGTGGTGCGCTCGCCGTTCACGGCGGTCCACGCGCCCTTGCCCTCGACGATGAAGCGCAGCGCGGACTGCGTGTGGCGATGGCTCGGCGCGATTTCGCCGGGCAGGATCAGTTGCAGGCCTGCATAGAGGTTCGGCGTGACCGACGATTTGCCGGGCAGGCCCGGATTTTCAGCCATTGGACAGGCCCCGGTAGCGACCTCTCAATGCGAGCAAGAAGCGGACTATCGCGATCGTGCCTTCTGCATGGTGGTCCGTCACGGGTCAAGGAGCGGTGGCTGGCCACTGTCCCCGCTTGCTAAGGGCTGTCCGATACCTTCCCTCGAGCACGTGCTTGTCAGCATGCGTAGGAACTGGTCGGACAGGCGTCGGCCAGCCCTCAACAACAGCAGCAGATCGCCCGCGTCAACGGAAAGCTGTCGCTGCGTCATAATTCTAAGTGCTGCCTGAGCGTCCGCTTCGGCCACCTGCCGGCCGATACGAATTCACGAATGACCGTTGCACCCTGGAAGCTGCCGTTAAGGCCACGCCGGGTCGAAGGGCAGAAGTGGGTCGAACTCGGCCATCAGCCGGGACCAGGCTTGGCAGCTTGACCCTACTCTACCCATCCCAAAGTTTGGCTTCCAACAAAAGAAAAAGACCCCATCACCAAGGTGGCGGGGTCTTTGCGATGTAGGGAGTTGTAGGTTAAGAATGGCCCGGGGGCTGGGGTCAGCCGAGTGCGGCCGCAGCGATGGGACTGCCAATTGCATAGACGACGGGTCGCCGCATTGGCTCCTTGCCTACCGGCCGCGTGTGGTGGTCACAAGCGGCCAGGACACGCAGGACGAGGTAAAGCAGGAAGAGATATTTCACGAGTTTCATGGGCTGCCCTGTACGGGGACAGGGCAGCCCCGATGGGGCGTGCCCCATCGGGTTAAAGACAAAAGCTAGGCAGCGAGCGCCTCCAGGTCAATCACTGCGTCGGCCTCATCAACCGACTCAGGCGTGTGGGAAATGAAGAATTCCCGCTCATAACCGCCCTGACGGAGCACCTCGCGCTTCATTTGCATGAAGGCACGCTTGCGCTCGGGGTCGAGCGGGCCGTCGGCCTCATCCGTGAACAGCGTCTGGAAGGGTTGACCCGAGTCCTGCGCACGATAGAGCGCAATACCACGGGTCAAACACTCATTGATCCAGATCTTCTGCCCGCCAGACAACAAGGCGAAGTTCTTCACGCTGTCCCGGTCGGCATCATTCACCTCGATCTCGAAGCCCTCACGCTTCTCGCCATTGGCCAGCGTCGTCTGCGTCTGAATCGCGATGGTGAATCGCGCTCCGTAGCAGGCGAGCAACAGGTCGTTGACGATCCGCGTGAGCGCCGGGCCGGCGTCGTCGATGGACAATGCGATCACGCCGTCATTGCCCAACGCCTTCGCGAGCAATTTCCACTGTGCGATTTCGTCGGAGAGCCGATCCGCCTTGCCCTGTACCGCAGGCAGGCCGGAAAGCACCAACTCCACGCGCTCGCGCTCGGTCGCAAGGTCGGTTTGCTGGCGAATCAATGCCTCGATCCGGGTATCCAGCGCAACCACTGCCTCGCGGCTCTGTCGCAGGCGGGTGTCCAAGGCGGCGATGAGGCCGGTGACGTCCTCAGTTGCCAGCCCGGACAACTCGCGCTGCACCACCGACAACTGCGTCTCGGCTTCGGCAACGTCCCGGTCATACCGAGCCGTGCTGGTGGCTTCCTCGTCAGTCAGACCGGTCACGTCGCGTTGTGCCTGCGCCAAGCCTTCCTGCGCCACATCCAACATCGGTCTCTTGGCCGCGAGGGCGGTCAGCCGTTGCAACTCCTGCTGATCGCGAGCCAGTGCCGTCTGCAAGGCCGCCAGGGCGGCGCGTTGGGCAGGCAACTCACCCAGGGCTTCCGCCATCGGCTTCATCGCCTGCCGCTTCGCCTGGTAGCTGGCCCGCAGATCCTTCACGAGGATGACATGCTCGGCCAGCTTGCCCTTGGCATCACGCGCCTGCGCGAGCAACGGGCAGTTACTGTGCATGGGGTCGGCCCGGCATGGCACCGTCTCAATGACGTCGGCTTGGCCTTTCAACGAGGTGGCGAACTGGGCTGCGGACCTTCCGCGCGCTTCGAGTCCCTGCAACTCGGTCGCCAGCGCGGCATGCTGCGCCTGCTGCGCGTCCAAGCGGCTGACCGCCTGCTGTAGCGTGGCAAACTCGCCCTGCTTCTGGCCGAGGGTCATTTGCAAGGCGTCGCGCTGCTCGGCTGCCGCGAGGATGGCCGGCCCTTCGGCCAGCATCAGCTTGCGGCTCGCGATCAGCTGCTCCAACTCCCGGCGCCGCGTGGCGGCGCGGGTGGCCGTAGCACGCTGGTCAGCATCCAACTGCCGCCGGCGCGCTCCCAGTTCGGTTTCCCGTTGCCTGAGTTCGCGCAGACGCGCTTCGGTAGCCGCGCTTGCGCTTTGCTTGGCCGCCAGTGTCGCCCGCTCCTGCAGGAGCTTCGCGCCATCGGCAGTTTCCGCATCGCGATCGCTCCGCGCCCCGGTCAAGGCTTGATCGGTTAAGCCGATGTCCCGTGCCAACTGCCCCGCCCGCTCACGCTGCGTGGACAAGCCCACTAGGTCGCGCTGCAGGGTCTCCAGATGCCGGCCCAGCCCCTTTGCAATCTCGCCGGCCTTGGCCAACAGATCACGCAGGTGGTCGATGCCCAGCAACTCGGCAAGCAGCTTCTTGATCTCGCCGGGTTGGTAGCTGGCGATCGGGCGCCGGTTCTGCGCCGAAAACACGCTGGTGAAGAACGCTTCGGGCGAGCCTAGCACCGCCTCGATGCAGCAGTTGTAGGTATCCGCCTTGCCGTCCGACAGCGTGCCGTCGGCCAGTTGCAGCGGTACCCAGTCGCCATTGGCGCCCTTCTGGAACAGGTAGTACTCGGCCTTGCGGCTCTTACCCGGATTGCGGAACGCGAACGCCGAACGGTACTGCGTGCCGGCGTGCTCCCATTCGAGATCCTTCTCGCCACGGGTGCCACAGAGGTGATCCCAGTAGGAGAACGCATCCGCGGACATTTTCGAGGAGTGGCTCGGCATGATCGGATACGGGTGCAGGTTGTCCATCAGCGTGGTCTTCCCGGCACCGTTGGGACCGACCAGTGCGATCAGCCCAGGGGGCAGCTGCGCCAGGTCGAGCGTCACGCTGTCGCGCTTCATGCCGTCCCGGATTCCGTGGAAGCCGGCCAAGGTAAGTTTCAGCGGGCGCATTCGGACACCTCCGCACCGGTCATGGAAGCCAGGTAGTCGGCAGGCAGTTCCATCACATCGCCGTCGTAGAACGGCATGTCCGGTGCCACCGTTGGCGCATCCCACTCGGGCAGGCCCGCCAACGCACGCTCCAGGGAGCGCACGGTGGCGGCGAACTGCTGGCGGGCCAGCGCGATCACCTCCGGCCACGCGGTGCAGCCACAGAGCGCCCTGAGTTCCAGCGCGCTCCACTGGCTAGCATAGCCATGCGAGAACGACCAGAGCAGGTTCTGCATCTCCAGCGACGGTGTCACTTCGTACCAGTGCTGGTCGTCCGCGGCGTGTACCGCGAGGACCAACAGATGGTCGCGCTTGGCGATCACCGTGCCGCGCCCTGCGCCGAACGGCTGGAACAGGGTGCTGCGGGTGAAGCCGTGCGCGTCCGCAAGGCGAGCGGCCAGTGTGGACGCGCCCAATGCGGTTTCAAACGTATGGGCCCAGTCCGGGCCAGCAGGGTAAAGCATCATGATGCACTCCAAAGGAGACGGCGTGCATCCCCGGACGGGAAGCACCCGTCAGGGTTCAATGAGATGGAACAACGGTCGATGCGTCCGAAGGACGCGGGGGAAAACGATGTTTCGACAGCCCCAAAGGGCTCTCGGAACATGGCTTCGGCCAGGCTCAAGGGTTAGGCGGTGGCTTCCGCAAACAGGTCATCGCTGAGCCAGTCCATGGCTGCGGGCGGCGCGCTGGGTTGCCTCGCAACGGGCACGGAAACCACAATCGATAGCGCGGCGGGAGTCGCAACCACCGATGGCTCACCTACGCCTTCCAGTTGCTGCAGCACCAGGTCCGCAATGGCTTCCGGCTCCGCGTGCTCTAGCATCGACAGACGATCGACGGGTTGGTGTCGACATGTGTCAATTCCCCCCATCGCGTGATCTTCTCCGACAGGCTGGCGGCGCGGCTGATGCCTTCGGCGCGGCTACGGACGGCAGGCAATACCCGGCCCTCCAGCTTCACCTCGGTCGCCTTGACGAACAAGGCGCCGATGGCGTCCCGATCGACCACCTGCCGGTGCTCTTCATCGACGACCCAGCGGATGCGCACGAACTTGTCCGACGCCTCGGCGGCGACGCGAGCCAGCTCCGCCATGTCGGGCGGGCCGTCGAAGTCAATGCAGAGTGTCTCGCGAGCTGGCGTCACAACGTGCGTGGTCACGGCCTGCCCCGGCGCGACGCGCCATTGCAGGTAGGTCTTGTCACCGATTTCCCCATAGTGGAAGCGCCCGATCGAACCCGGATACGCCACCAGCCGCCCCTCACGGTCCCATTGCTGGGCGCGGTGGATGTGACCGAGCATGAAGCCGTCGCATTCCGCATCAAACAGCGTCCCGATGGTGAACTCGTGATCGAATCCGGCCATCGGCACACCGTGCTCAGTCTGGCAGCCGTTGACGGTGCCGTGAGAGATGCCCATCGTGCGAATGCCGAAGGCACGCAGGGTGCGGTTCACGGTACCGGCGGCGTGCAGGTAGGCGGCCAGATGGTCGCCGACTGCGGTTGCAGCTTCCTTTGCCCCGACTGCGGCAGCGAGCATGGCCTTGTTGACCGTGGGCACGCAGGTGAAGACCACCTCCGGGGTGCCGTCGGCAAGCAACGCCTCAATTTCGATGGGAGTGAAGAGCGCACCGTCCGAAGCAGTGAACTCGCCGTCCCGCAGTGCGACCTGGTGGATGCGGTCTGCGATGTAGACCGGGAAACGGCTGCCAACGAGACGGAACAGATCCAGCGTGCCCGGCGGCTCGTGGGAAAAGGTGCCTTGGAGCATCAGAACCGCCATGTGCTCGGAAAGCTGGCGGATGCGCTCGGCCAGCACGCGCAGGGCAGGCGTGTGGGCGTCCAGGCGATGATCAGTCGAATCGCCGGAGACGATCCCGACCTGACTTTTGGCCGCGATCGCGTGTTCGACGGCAAAGCCGAAGCAGCGATCCGCCTCGGCCAGATTGCCCGTCGAATAATGCAGATCGGAAAAGTGAGCCAACAGCAGGCTCTTACTCGCGTTGAGCATGATGTGATTCTCCAAAGGAATGGAGCGCCGGATTGGCGCGCAAGGGAAAGAACGTGGCCCGGTTTGGCCACAGGTGAAAGGAAATGGGGAAAGTGGGTGATGAGGTGAACGACGCGTTGCGCGCCGTTCATCTATTCCATCGTCAGACAGGCTGTGTGGCTTCGCGAACGCGGGCGCGCACCTGCTCACGGAAGGCCAGCGGGCTGGCCAGTGCGACTTTCATCTCGCCAATCATGCTGTCAACGTCCTTAGGCCGCTTCGTCCAGCCCTGGCCGTACTCGATCCGGGCAAAGGTCAGCAGATCCATGCGCTCCTGCCCTCCCGACATGCCAAGGCGGGCGGCGAGGTCGGCGAGGATGCTTTCGCGGTCCTCGGGATCGACCGCGGTCGGCATCGGTCCTGGCATCGGGGCACCGCCCTGTGCAGTGGCGGGCATAGGGGCCCGTTCAGCCTCCAATGGCATCGCGCCTGAGATGCCGACGAGCGGTGCCATGGAAGGCGCATCAGCGGACGTTGCGCCTTCCAGCAACGCGACCGCCTTGCTTGCCGCTTCCAGCGCCGGGGCCGCCTGATCCGCGCTATCCAGCAGCGCGCCCAGGTCGATCTCCGCATCCAGCATGGTGAGCATCTGCTCCTGCCGAATCGGCAGGCCATCCTCACCAATGCGGGTAATGTCGACTGCCTTCTTCGAGAGCCAGAAGTGCATGCCTGCGAGCCGGCCACCACGCGCCATCGCCACCGTCTGCATCGCGGCGTACGCCTTCTGCAGCACATAGATGGACGTTGTCGGCAACTCGATCAGGCCGAGCCCCTTTATCTCCGGGACGCAAAAATACAGACTGGCGGAGAGGTTGCAATGCCGGCCCTGATACTGCGGGCACTGGTGCGGATCACACACACCATCGGGAATGGCGTCGTCCTGGCGCAAAATGATCGTGCGCCCGCCAAACAGGCGCTTGGCACGCTGGGCGCGCTGATCCACTTCCGGCGCGGCGTACATCTTGCAATGCCGCTTGCCGTCGGCGCCGTACTCGGAGAAGTGCTGCAGGCCTCGTGCGCCCCAGACCTTCAACTGGTTGGGCATGTTCGCCAGCCAGTCATCGAAGGCGAAGATGACCGGAAAACGCCAGAGCTTCAGGCCATCGCCACGATCCTCACCGTACTTCTGGAGGATCTCGTCGGCGGTGGCCGGATTGGTGAAATCCGACCCGCGGCAGGTGAACCAGGCCGTATTCTTGGGCACCAGAGCGTTCCGGATCTTCGTCTTGCGCTCGATCTCTTCGCCGATTGCCTCAAACGAGTCGCCCTGAGCGAGCATGGTGTCGTGGATCTTAACTGCTTGTTCGTTGTCCTTGGCCTTCCTGGTGAGGACCTTTATGCCGGGACGAATCTTGCCAATGATGGGTGGCCGCGCGGGCCGCTCTTCTATGAGACTGCGGGGATGGCCGAAGTCGGTGTAGCCAATGGCTCGTTGCATGATGCGTTGCTCCTGCGTTCAAGAAATTGAACGACGGCGACACGGATGGACGCAGCATGCTCCCGAAGGCGCAGGGCTATGTCGGCCCCGCGCTGGGTCGTTACTTGGGAAAGGAACTCCGCTCGGGCGGGTTCCGCTAGACCGGCCACGTGGGCCGCTTCACACAAATTTCGCCACGCATTCGGTTGTCCGACATAGTCGGGCCTTCGACGGGCTAGCGTGCTCGCAATGGCGGCACGAATCTCGGAGTTCTTATCGACAGCAGAGTGCATGGTCAGCTCCTGTTCGAGGTTCCTACAAACAAAAAAAGCCCGCTCCGACATGGCGGAAGCGAGCTTGTTCGCAGGAAAACCCGTCGCCACGCCCCTTCCGGGGGCGTGGCGGACAGGGAGCGGTGCGCGAATGCGCAGGCTCTATGTGAGGACGTAAAGTCGTCCTCGTGCAGCAAGGTCACGCTGCACTTCAACCCATTTAGAACACAAGGTTCTCCGCAGGGGTCACGGATCAGCCTACGACGGCCGTTCTGCCCAGGAGGGGCCAAGAGAGAGAGACGCCACATGGTCCCGAGCTCGAACGGTGTCCACAGCGCATGCCGAAGCAGCACTGATGCAGGACGCGTATTACGGCTGATGGATGGGGAGCAAACGGCGAAGTTGCTCATCACAATGAAATGTCCACACCGGTAGCCAACCGGTCGGCGCATGCGCTAAGGCACGACTTGAGAAATGCAATGGACTCGCTGCGGAGTCAGGTCGATGCGTCGGAGACGCGAGAAGTGAGAGCATTATGCATCGATTGTGGCCTCGTACAAAACGCGTAACCTCGTGAAAATCGCATACCTTACGCAGCGCACCTGCACCCTGTCCTGACCGAAAATCTCCCCCGAGAGAGACTCACGAGTATGGACATGGCCGAGCAGCCAGCGGAATTCCCTGCCAACCCACCTGAACCCCCATCCAACGCACGGCACGCCGCTGCCCCGGAGGGCCCCGCACCGGAAACCGGCCTAAAGCCCATCACGCGGCTAATCAGCGAGGATCGCATCTCGCGCATCATCCCGGAGACCGCGACGAAGGTTGAGGTGTCGTTCTCTTCGGTCTTTACGCGCCGCTTCCTGCACGATGACTACAATTTTGTTGCTTCCAAATGTTCGGTCGCACGAGACGGCAAGGTCAAGGCGCTCGACGAGGCCTTCCGAGAGGCTGAGGTCTGGTTCAGCCGCGTGAACGATTGGCTCGCGTCGAAGAATCAACTTGAGTTCTCGATCGGCTACGAATCCGTCTTCCTGGAAGTTCCCAATGCGCTCGCCGGGCGACTGCTACGCCTGCTGGGCCAGTACGACAAGCTCGCCTCGGCCACGCTGTTCGCGCACGTCGGGCGCTCCATTTCTGGCACAGAACGCGATACGCAGCTCGATATCGCAGGCCGGCGCATCAATACGATTCACACCCTCTGCATTCCGGACAACGACCGGTTTGCCGATGACGGCAGCCGGCTTCCTGCCTGAGCATTCCATTCCCTCCCTTCCGAACCCCAAGGAGCACCGTGGACATTCGAGACATCCAGCGCCTGCACGAGCAGTTCGCGCACGCCCCCCTCACCATTGAGGCGCAAACCACGTCCCATAATCCCGCCGGCCGGCTGTTACCACCGCCCGCCTTTGCCGCCGCGAGTGCGACCCGACGGTGGGCCGGCCGCGCCGGCAACACCCGCCAAATTGCCAGCATAGTGGTCGGCATCGTGGCGGCCGGTGCCCTCGGTATGTCCATCGCCAACTGGCAGCATGGGCGGACAACGGATGCTGCAAAGCCTGAGAGCGCGACACCCGTCAAGGCTGAGGCCATGAAGGACGCGAAGGAACTTGGTCAAGCGCCGGTAGTGGCCATCGCTGCCGCGTCCAGCCCCGCAGCGACCGATATTGCACCGATGAACCGGGCTACCTACGGTGCCGGCCAACCTGTCGAAGTCCCGGCCACGGGCGCGGAACTGGCGCAGCAAGTTGCACAGCCGCCCGCGGCAGTGCATGCGCCGGCGTCCCGCCCTCAGCCAAGCCAGGCTCCGATGGCTCGGGCGACCCCGCCAGTCGTGCGCAAGGTCGAGCCGGCCCCAGCACTGGCGAATGCCGCGCCCCAGTCCCCCCCTGCGCATCGCGCCAATGCCGCATCCGAGATAAAGCTGTTTTGAGCCGACTATGAAAGACACTCCCACCTTTAGCGTGCTCAATCGCGGCATGAGCATCCACGGAGACGTGGCCGCGGACCACGGCATCACCTGCCTCGGCCTGATCGACGGCAACCTCTCCTCGTCTGCAGGACTACTCCATGTTGGCAGCGGCGGTATCGTGCGCGGCAAGGTTGAAGGCGATCATGTGATCGTGGACGGCATCGTGGAGGGCGACGTTGCCGCCCGCAGCACGCTGCTGATCAATGGCCGCGTCAAGGGCGAGATCTTCTACGCCGGCACAATCCGGCTTGGCCTGAACGCGAACCTGGAGAGCCGCATCTCACGCGTTGCCGCCATCGGCGCCGGGACCGACGCGCACGTCTTTACGCGGGAGGCGGTCGCCGCGAGTCCGGCCGATCCTGCCGAGCTTGCCGATGCGAACACAGCGGGGACCCCGAGCACATGAGTCCACCCTATTGGTGGAAACGCGCATGATTCACTATCTCTTATAAGCCGTATGGAGCCCGGTCAAGCCGGGCTCTATTGTCTTCGGACGCTGCTAACGCGCCACTGGCTGCAGCGACACCAGTTCGTCGACCGAGAACAATCCGGCGATGGTAAGCCACGGTAGGCTCACCCCCTGCGCGCGGACGAACGACACAAAGGGAAACTGGCCGTCCAAAAGACACCGGAAATTCCGCATACCGCGGATCGGATCCTGAATCTGGTAGCAGCTGCGGTGCTGGAGCTTAAATACCGCCTGGCCCTGCCGGTACACGCACACGACGGGCATGCGCGGCCACAGTTTTGTCTCCAGCCAGCGGTCATAGTCCAGGTCCGTCCCGCCAGTTGCCTGCGCTCGCAGCCAGTTCGCGTGCAAGACCAACGGCACGTCGCGCGACAGTTGGCCGACATCTAGCGGCGTTGCTTCCTTCCTCTCCAATTTTTCCCTCCGGTCTGCTGTCCAATAAGCAAGTGCTACCTTGCAACGACACTCTCTCTTCTCTCCATAAGACGTGCCGCTAATCTCCTATCGGCAACAAGCGGAAAGGGATAAATCCTGAGGCCGAGGCGCAGGAGCCCTCGGAAGCGGACTCCGCCTCGCCCACCTCGCGCCCGTAAGGGGTCACCACGGATTCGCTGCACAGCCTGCCTGTGGCGCCGAATCTGCTGGAGCGGTGCTTTGAACAGACACGGACCTCTTTTGTCGTACACATAGATATTGACTAAACTGCCTGTTTTGATATAATCTATGTGTATGCCTAAAACTGCCCGTGCCCTCCTGCAGCTTCCGCCGGCGACTGCCGCCGCCATCGATAAGCTGGGCGCCGACCTGGCTGTGGCCCGCTTGCGCCGCAAAGAGTCATTGAGGACCTGGGCGAAGCGGATGGGTGTTTCTGTGCCCACGCTGCAACGGCTCGAAGCCGGTGACCCCTCTGTGGGCATCGGCATCGTCGCGACTGCGCTCTGGCTCATCAAGCGGGACGGCGAGCTGAGAAATCTCGCCGCGCCCGAGCACGACCAAGGCGCCATCGAGATGGACGTCCGTGAGGCCGTCGAACTGGGTCGCGCACGCGCCCAGGCCGCCGGGGAAGCACGCGTGCGCACGAACCGGGCAAAGGGCTGAGATGCGTCTGGACGACTTGTACCTCTGGTATCTGGGTGACCCGGCCACACCACGCTACGTCGGCGCATTGAAACTGGTCACCGCCGGCAAGGGGGTCTCCTTGCACTACGGCGAGGAGTGGCTGGCTAACGGGTTCGCTCTGAGCGAGGACCTCCCTCTCGTCGACAACGAGTTCTTGCCGCCAGGCCGCTTGGCGACCGATGCGCAGCGCGCGGTCGGCGCGATCGACGACGCGCGGCCGGACCGCTGGGGCGAGAAGGTCATTCGCTTCGTGGACAAGCCCAAGCGCCTCTCCCTGATGGAGTACCTGTACTACGCCGGAGACGACCGATTCGGCGCGCTCGGTGTTTCCACGTCGTCGAGTACCTACAGCCCGCGAGCCGTGAGTCCGCTTCCTCGGCTAGAGGCTGCGCAACAGCTCAGTGAGGTGGTGGCCAAGATTGAGGCCTCGGAGCCCATCACGGCCCTGGAAGCAAAGATTATTGCTGGCGGCGGCAGTCCGCTCGGTGGCGCGAAGCCCAAGGCGCTTATCGACATTGACGGCGAGCAATGGGTCATCAAGTTCTTCAACAACGAGCCCATCGACGCGCCGCTCATCGAGCACGCGACGATGACGCTGGCCGAGCGCGCAAGCATCACGGTGGCCAAGACGCAGGTCATCCACCTCCTCGGGGCGAACGCGGTCGCCATTCGCCGCTTCGACCGCGACCAGGGTCGGCGAATTCACAGCATCTCGGCCGGCACCGCCATTCGGGCGGCCACCGCATCGGGCGAGGAGCCAGAGATGGGCTACCCCGAGCTGGCGCGAATCCTTCGCCGGGTCGGCGTCACCCAGGACGACATCAACCAACGAGACGCGCGCGAGCTCTTCCGTCGCATGGTTTTCAACATCCTGGTCGACAACACCGATGACCACGAGAAGAACCACTCCCTGTTGGTCGTGAACCCGCTCGAGAATGGCCGCCTGAAGCTGGCGCCGGCGTACGACGTCTTGCCGACGAACTCGGGCCAGGGTTACCAGGAGTTCATCTGCGGCGCTCGTGGCCGGGACTCGACGCTCGAAAACGCGATGTCGCAGTGCGATGCTTTCGGCCTGCTGCCCGCGGAGGCCGCGGCCGAGATTGCCACCGTCATCGACGTCGTGAACACTTGGCAGGAACACTTCGCGCAGGCCGGCGTGACGGAGCGCGACATCGAGAGCCTGGCCGAGCGCATCGACGGCGAAGCGCTCCTAACCCAGCGCACTGGCTTCAACCAGGCCCGGTTTCAGTCCGCGCCCGCCAAAAGAAAGCGAGCAAGTCCCTTCCGGCGCACCTGAAATCCTCGCACGACTTGGCCAAAGCAAGTGGTACCAACTGAAGCCGTTCGACACGCGGTTCACGTTCTGCCGGCCGCGGAGAAGCAGAGGGCCCTCATTTGGCTGTCCTCCGCAAGAGGCGCCTACTCTACCGCGTGGTCATGCAACACTGAGCTCAAACAGAGCCAAAGAATAACCCCGGGACACGCCCGGGGTTGGTTTAAATGATGACCTCCACCGCCTCGCCAAAGGGCGGTGGAGCAATCCGGTGCAGCGGCATGGTCGACGCCCACAAGGTGGGATACGCCGGCGGCGCGGGCGGGAATTCCCCGTGCATGTCCGTCAGGTAGACGAGGAACGCCGGAGTGATCCCCTGCTCGTCCACCCAGGCAAACGGCGCACGGAAACTCGTGCCCCCACCGCCTCGGATGGGACCCAACTCAATGGCCTCGCCCCGCTCAAAGCATTGCACCTGCGTCACGCGAGTGTCGCAGTCCAGCACGAACAGGCGCCGCGGTTGCAGCACGGCGAAGACCGTTTCGATCTCCGCCCCGAACTGCTGCTGCGTCTCGTCGAACACCGAACCGCTGGTGTCGCGCACAAAGACCGCATCGCCGACCGACTGGTCATGCAACGCCGGCAGGTATAGACCCATATGGGTGTACCGCCGGTTCGGCATGGCCCAGCTGTAGTCCGACCGGGTCTGCTCGAAGGCAAAGCGGTGCAGCACCGAACGCCAGTCCACCGATGCCCGGGTGGCGGACTCCACCATCGCACTCAACTCGCCGGGCAGCTTGCCACGCATCTGCGCGGCTTTTGTTGCCTGCATCGTCGCCACCTTCCACTCGTTGGCCAGCGTTTGCTGCTGTGCCTGCGGCTGCTGGCGGACTTCGCCCGGCGGGAAATCTGGCGAGGCCTGCGACGGGTCGTCCCCGGCCATGCCATTGCCTTTCCCGTCCTGGCCGTTAAGCTGGGACGGATCATTGCCGTCGGCCTTGCCGTTGCCGTCCTGCTGTGGCTGCGGTTGGGGCTCTGGCTGCAGTTGCTCCGATGCCTCCTCGCGCAACATGGCATAGATCTCCTCTGCGGACTTGCCGAGAAACCGTCCGTCGATCAGCGCGCCGGCCGGCAACTGCAAGCCGGCGTTTAGCACCAACGGATTGATCGCATAGTCGCAGGCCTGATTCCAACGGTCAGGATCGCGAACGCCGCGGCGCCAGCAATGCCCGTTGGCTGGATGCAATACCTCGTGGGCAAGACAGCCGCGTAACTCAAGATCGCTCAAGGTGGCGACGAATGCTGGGTTGTAGCCCAGCGATACGCCATCCACCCAGAACGTCTTGCACGACGGATCTTCGACCACCCGCAAGCGCATCAACAACGCGCCGAAGAACGGCTGCGACAGGATGAGCTGGGAACGCTGCTTCGAGATTCGATCGCGCATGCTGGCCTCACGCTGTGAGCAGTTCAAACATCGACGAGGTCGGCGCAGCCACCACCGGCGACGGCGGCGGACCACCCATGAAGGCTGCCATCTGTGCTTCAATCTCCATCGCCTTTTCGGCGACCTGCTTGCGCAGGTCGTTCGAATTGCGAAGGTCCGCCCCGGTGTGACGGGCCAGATGCTCGCGCGTTTCATCCAGGATGCGCGTGAGCGCCGGATCGCCGGAAAAGTTCAGCTTGGGCAGCAGTGCGCTCAACTCGCGCACCTTGTCGGCAACATCCAGCCGCACGTTCGTGGCCCCGTACAGGCGGTTGACCGAATGGCGCACCCTCTGCGACCGGCAGTTCTACGCGCTGGTCCTCGAAGGCGTGCATGAGTGGATGGCGCAACGCGCCAAGGCAGACCCTGCCAGGCGAGCGATCGCCACGACCTATGACGTGCTCTCTCGGCTCAATGGCACGTTCTCCGAGCGGCTGGAATTCCTGCGCCGACAGAACAACGAGCCGGCACCGGACGCACTGGTGCTCACCACCATCCACGCGTCAAAGGGCCTCGAATGGGATGGAATCGCTGTCATCCGCGTAGAGGAGACGGTTATCCCAGATGAGAAAGGCACTACCGAATCAGAGGAACGGCGCTTGTTCTACGTCGGGATGACTCGTGCGCGTGATTGGCTGGCACTCAGCACCGCTAAAAAGAACCCAACGTCACGGTTCGTGATCGAGGCGGGACTGGCATGACAGATCCACCCTAAAAAAACAGGTTCTTCAGACTTTCGTGTGGGTCAGCGCAGCCGGATGTAGGTTGAGACCACCGCAGTGGAAGTAGACGGCGATCTTAAAGTGGTCCGGATTGCGATAGCCGCAGGCTCGCTTCTGGATGGCGATCTTGGAATTCAACCCCTCGGCAACGGCATTGGTGATGCGATGTTTGAAGTAGGTCAGCACATTCGGCAAGTGGCGGGCGATCAGCCGGGCGGCGTCAATCATCGGCGCCAGCCGGCTATGGGTCGCCCAGAAGTACCAGCGCCTCCAGAAGCGTGTGGCCCAGCCGGTGGTGCGGTAATTCCACAGCCCCCGCAGCGCCTCCTTCAAGGCCCAGGCTCGAGCTGTTTTCAGCTCCATCGTCCTCAGTGCATTGAAGCGTTCCCTGGACGGCTCCAGCATGTTCTCCGGGTTGGTCAGCCACAGATATTTGCTGCGGGCGAGGGTGTCGTCTCCGGCTTTCAGCAACGCTTTGTGCTCCTGCTTTCTGACTTTGTCCACCGCCTCAATGACATGGCGCATGATGTGGAAGCGGTCAAAGACCATCTTCTCGTCTGCGCCAGGCACATTGGCCTGGCAGGCGTTGATGTAGGCCGGCCACATGTCCAGGCTGATAGCGTCAATGGCCTCGCGATACGCCGCCGGGAAGGCCTCGAAGTAAGCGGCCAAGCTGGCCTGCTTGCGCTCTTCTCCGATGTATTCCACCGTCGCTTCCTCCAGATCGCACACCAGCGTCATATAGCGATGTCCCTTGGCGATTGCCTTTTCATCCACGCCCATCAGCCGGGGCATCTCGTTGGCTTTCGCCGCCCGCCCCCTCAATACAGCTCTTTCCATCACGTGCCAGGCTTCGTCCCACGTAATGCGCAAGATCTCCGCGGCTCGCTTGACATTCGTTGCCAGCAATATGTCGATGGCCAGCGCTTCAAACAGATGCGTAAACCGACTCCCAGCCTCCGCCCACGGCATCCTCACTTGCCTCACGCCATGCTCCGGACACGACACTCGCGGAGGCCGCGCGTGCAGATACGTCAGGAACTGGCAGCTATCCAGGTGTCGCCACACCCGTTCGCCAAGGTGGTCATAGACCGCCAATTCCTTCCCGCACTCGGGGCACGAAAACCGCTGTCCCTCCAGGTGCCCTACATGCACTTCGACATGCAGCCGCGCCACGTCCAGGTCGACACGCTCCACCGTCCATGGCGCGGTCACGCCAAGCAGCCGCCGGTACAGTTCCACGCTGTCCATCGCACACCTCCTTACCAAGCCATGCGCGAAAGCGTACTACCTACCCACACGAAAGTCTGAAGAACCAAAAAACAAAAGCCAGGATTGCAGTCCTGGCTTCTGCGGAAGTTGCCGGGACCCGAAAAAGGCGTACCAGACTGCACCTCCCACTGAGTGCAAAGTCTAGGAAAGCCTTCGGGTCCTGTCAACGCCTTCACAAGATTTTTTTGCATAGAACGGCGGAACATGATTCGAACCATGGAAGCCGATGGGCGGCGCTCGCCCATCGGCAACGGTGCCACGCATCCTAGCGCCCTGGGCAGCTCACATCCTGCCGCCCACGGCGCAAGCGACTCCGGACCACACTACCTACCAAGCAAGATTGCCAACGCGCTCGTGCGCGTCTATGAGGCATTGCATGAGTTTGCGTTGACGCAGACGCAGCGTCAGGTTCTTGCCTGCCTGGTTCGTAACGGCGTGAAACAGCAAGATCCAGCGCACTGGATCTTCATGAAGAAGGTCACGATCGCACGCCGACTTCGGCTTAGCGAGGCGACCGTCTATCGTTGCCTTGCAGCCCTGGAGGGTGTCGGCCTGATCGAGCGGGAGGAGCAAAGACAGTCCGCATACAATCTGAAGGCCCTTGGTCGGATTCGGCTTTCTGTGCAAGCCATTCGGAATCTTGGCCTAGCGTCAGCTCAACCGTCTCGTGAGATGGGTGCCACGGCGAGGACCCCCGACTTACAGAACCGGGGACCCACCCGCCGGCTGCCCAAACTCGCACCGGTGAGAGACGTTAACCTACCCCCTCAACAATCTTCTTCGAAGAAACAGTCGCCGGGGGCGAGCCCATTCATTCGCGTGCTGGGCAAAGCCGTGCCTTCGGAGCTGGCCTGGCTGGTCACGCAAAACGGACTCGCGCTGACCGGCCTGTTCGCCCTCATGAAACGCGCTAAGGCCGTCGGCCACCGGCTTTCGAACGTAATCGCCGTGGTCAGCGATGCCCTGATACCACTCAAGGGCAGGGAACTCTTCGCCTACATCCAGGCCCTGCTGTCCAAGACGGTCGACTACGCATTTGTCGCAGAACAGCGGACAATGCAAGCGTAAGCCGAGCGCGCCAAGGGAGAAGCCGCAGCTGCTGTTGCCGCGAACATTTCAGACCTGGTCTCAAGGCTCCGCGGGGTCCAGGTAACGCGCGCCGACGGTGCCGTGCTCAGCGTTGATGAGGCATCGGTAGTGATCGAGAAGGCTGGCCGTAGGGCCGCGGCACCCCATGCGCTCGCGCTCGATCTCCTGCGGGAGATGGCGGCCTGCCAGGCGAACGACGGGCAGTCGGCCTTTGCTCGGCCCTGTCCTGACCCGTTCAAACGCGGCCGGTCCTTGGCGGTGATGGAGGCGCAGTTAGCCGCCGCCCGGGGAATACTTTGTGGGCGCTCGTCGCCGGCGCACGTGACTAGGTGCGCGGCACGCCCCGCTCTTCAGGGCGGCGAGGGATAGCGCGGCCTCGCTCACCTTCGCTGAAGGCCGCATTTCGGTCGTCACGGATTTACACCCCCGAGGGGCGGCCTGGCCTATCTCCGTGGGCCGCGCATGGTGTGTGGGCGGCGCAGACCGTGCTTCTCGCGCTGTTCGCAGTCCCCGTCTTGTCCACCTGGATCGAGCGCCTCGCGCCTCTTCCCGTCGTCGCTAAGCCGGTGTTCACGCTGAAGACCAGCGGCACTCCAGTCACCGAGACGAGCCTAGGCAAGATCGAGCGGGCCGCATGGTCACCGCAGCAGGGGTGCGTAGGAGCTTAGTTCATTGGTTCATTGCTCACCGCCGGTCATTTCTACTCCCCAAGTGTCGGCTCAGCGTCTCCACCGCGGCGGAAGCGCTAGATGGCAGGAACTAGGACCGTAGCCAACGATTGAGGTGGGCGCTACGTCGGCCTCGAAGTTGTCTCGTTAACCTGTGGGCGGCCTGATGCACAAGGCCGACTGCATCCGCAGAAAACGGGCAAGGTGATACCGATTGGTGAGGTTAGCAGTGTCGAAGTTAGTACCGACTCCCATTTTGACGGCTACAAGAAGTCTAAGGCGTCATTGGTTGGTACAGATTCGCAAGCTTCCTGGAGGTTCGCGGGAGCTTTCGTAGCGCTATGGTGGTAGCCGTTGGTGAATTCCCGGCCTGTCCTGGCCGCGTCAATTCACATTTGTGAGTGACTGCTACAGCTATAACCCTTATATAGCCTCTAAATCGACTTGAAGCGTGACCGAAGGTGGTACCGTTTGGTGGATCAGATAATCGTCGCGTGCCTCCGGAGGACCAGCAACGCCCTCCTACCCGGGCAAAGTGGTAGTTGTTGGTGCATTGCGGTGCCGTGTTCGCAACAGATACTCCTTTTTATTCAGTAACTTACGATTGATATTTTAGATTCCACATGATCTTAATCGGCGGGCCAGTAGCTGTACCAATCGATTACACCTTTGCAGCTAGGCGGCACCAATGGATAGCACCTTAGCGCCGCCGTTGCTATAAGAGGCCACCAATCACTACCACTTTGGTCGGCTGAAGACTTGGGTTTTGGCACTGATGTCAAAATTTTTTCAAAAAAATCAATAAGTTACAGAGATTTCCCTATCTTCTCATCGACTTCTTCTCGCTCCTCTGCTGCCAGACCAATCATTTACACCATAGTGATCACGAGCCAGCGTTGGCACCAATGGATTCCACCTTTGTCCCGATCGTGTGAGCCGTGCCACAGCTCGACACCAACGGATACCACCTTGCTCCTACGCTTCGCTGTATTGCACCCAGGTTACCGGCGCACCAATAAATGACACTCGTTGTGAGGCTCCCCCGAACGTGCACACCAACGAGTACCACCTTGGCTTTGCCATAAGCCGAGAACGAGGGAACACCGCCAGACTGGGCGCGGAGGCATGTCACTTCGAGAAAGTCAGCGGGTTCTGCACGCATACCAATCACTATCACCTTGGCCGCTGGCACCAATCGATTATACGTTACAGCGTTACAGGGTGAACTCGATGGCGTCTTGTCGGCTGGCTGACACTGGCCTTGACAGCCGGAACAGCGATTGCCGCAGCCCATCCGGCACCAGCTTGCGCGGCGCGGCCCCCACAGGAGCCTTGTAGGATTCCAACTGGCGGGCCTTGCGGCAACGAATGCACCCTACTCCCGGATCAAGGCAGGTGAGGGTAAAGCACAAAGAGTAGGATCCACACCCGGATGCTGCTTGATCCTTGCGTCAAAGTGGTATTCATTGGTGTTAATGGCCTCATAAATACCACCAATAAGGCACTTATTGAAGTCTTTCGTGCTCGAGCGGAGCTAAGGTGGTATTCGTTGGTAAATATTCGGCCCTGAAGGGTGAAGGGCGGCGTTGAGAGAGATCAATCTAGCACTTTAAGTTCCTCGTGTAGCTACTTCTAGTCACTTTCTGCCAGACAAAGGTGTGCACGAGTCGGATCTGCACCAATGAGTTTCACCTTGAGGTCCGGTGCTTGCTCGCCAGATTGCGTACTGCGCCAATGCGTATCATCTGTCTGCCAACCACAGGAATCGCACCAATCGACTACACCTTAGAAATCGGTCAGCGCCCACAGAACGTTATGCCATAAGGGTTGGCGGGCTCGGGACTCAAGAGATGTCACAGGTAAGTTCCTGTAAGACATGCTCTGCGCCCACCAGGTAGGCATAGACAGAAAAACTTTGCCCTTGAGGCGAGCAATAGCGTGTCGAAGTTGCATTGCTACCTTTCTCTTGCTAGCAAGCTTTCTTGCTTGTAAACAAACAGCTATTACAGACCCTGTTTTCCCCTTTTAAATCAATTGGTTACGGTGATCAAGGTGTTAACGTTTGGTAAGGAGGTGATAGTAATTGGTCGTTAGGTGACATTGATTGGTACGTTAACGTGTAAAGCTTTGGTGCCCCTTGGTGTAATTGGTTGGTGCCAAGGCGTTAACAGTTGGTTCAAGGTGTAGTTCATTGGTCTGGCATGTGGATAAGTACCTGGAACCCGCGCTGCAGTTCGTTTTGCCGCCCATCAATGATTTCTATGGTGGTATTGGTTGGTACCGATGGTGTTATTGGTTGGTCGAGTATGGCGGCATTGCACTCCCTGGGCTAGGTAATGGTGAGAACACGCACGCAAGAACAGATTCGCACCAATGCATAACACCTTGGAATTTCGTCCTGTGGCGTAAACCAACCAATCGCTGACCAAGGTGGCATTGTTAACTTGACCAATTACACCTTAGCCACGATAGTAACGTGCATTGATGCTGAGGGACGAGGAAAGCATGGCAAACATCGTGAGGAAAACGACGCCGGAGCAGCTCGGCTTCGACATCTTCACAGCCGTGCGAGAGCAGCTCGGACCTGACAGCGCAATTACTGAATCGCCACGCGAAATCGGGTACCGAAAGACCAATGTCCTGATTGACGTTACTACGCTGAGCCTGTTGGCACGCCGAACGATCAACGCGCTTTGGCTCGAGGTGTCGGAGCGGCCGGACCAGACCCACTATGACCTTGATCTAGGCTACTTCAAGTGGCTGGCCAAGTACGAGAAGTCGAACAACATCACTCACCTCAAGAAGGTGCTGCGTGAGTGCCAACAGTCGTCGGTGCAGGTGACCGTTGAAGGCACCAAAGGCGGCGATCCTCAGTGGGCCTCCATACCCTTGCTCGGGCCGGTCGCGATCGCCGGTGGCAGGATCACGTTCAAAGTCGACGAGATGATCCACCGACAACTAAAGGATCCTCAGCGTTACACGTATCTATCGTTGCGGATGTCGGCGGCGCTCTTTAGCTATGCCTACATTCTCTATGAACGCTTGAGCTCCCTGCGATTCATGGGAACCACCGAGTGGATCCCTCTGGACGAGATACGACGCTGGGTGAATGCGGATTCGGTCAAGTCGCTCACCGAATATAAAGAGTTCAAGCGCCAGGTTCTCGACAAGGGTATCAAGCAGGTCAACGAGTTGACCGATCTGCACGTCGAATTTGAAACGAAGAACGCGCAAGGCTCCCGCCGTGTTGCCGCGCTTCGGTTCAAGCTGCGAGATAACGCCTCCGGCAAGCTGGTGCTCGACTTCAATTCGCCTCACGAACTGAAGGACCTCTATGAGACTCTGGTCAAAGGTTTTGGTCTCAGCAAGAAGCAACTGGACGAGTTGGTGGAGAACCGGGACGAATATACCGACGAGCGCATTAAGGCTGCAATCGAGTTGACGCGCTTCCGAGTGAAGAGTGGCAAGGTGAAGGCGCCAGCGATGTACCTGATGAAAGCTATCCGCGACAATTTGCGCCTGAGCGATATCGAGTTGCAGATGGCGAATGCGGGCGCACCTAAGCTGACGGTGGCTGAGCCTATCGCTGAGACCACCGAAGCCCAACGGAAGCTGACAAGGACCGCCGAGAGCGAAGCTGAGGCTGGCATCGCAGCTTACCTTGACCTGGGCGAAGATGCACGTGCCCGGGTACGCAAAGCACTGCAGAAGGAAGCTACCTTCAAGATCGCCGCGAAGCGCGTGAAGGCCAAAGCTGTGCCTGACGAATTGGAGATCCTTGGGCACTCTGCCCTACGCCTGGAGCTTGGTTCTTTCATGGGCCGTGCATCCACCGCCGAACTAGTCAGCTAAGGCCGATGCACCAATCAATTACACCTTAGCCGTTCCGGCCCACACCCTAGGCAAGTCCGGCTTGGCTTGAGTTTCCTTTGAGTCTTTGAGTGGCCTTCACGTTGACGCAACGGGAGCATGAGCAGCGTCGGCACGTATCGGGAATCTCTCAGTCCGAGTAGGACTTCTGTGCGACCGGCATAGGCCCCGGAAATGCAATCTGTA
The DNA here is from genome assembly GCF_056398885.1 of Cupriavidus sp. 01T418. Lineage (NCBI taxonomy): Bacteria > Pseudomonadati > Pseudomonadota > Betaproteobacteria > Burkholderiales > Burkholderiaceae > Cupriavidus > Cupriavidus sp. 01T418. Next base: position 13,568 of record NZ_JBFTQG010000051.1, on the reverse strand, counting down.
CGCTGGGCGACATTGACGCGGTGAAATTCGCAACGCGTACCCGTTTCTGCGTGAATCTCTTTTCCGGCCGTCGGCCCCGAAAGGATCCCGGAGTTGTTCTCCTGTCAGGAGACAGGGACTGCGGCAAGCCCCGACCTCCAGGGCGCTGGCGGCGTAGCTCTCCATGGCGGAGGCTCTACTGCTGTTACGATCAGTCCTCTGCGACGATCGTAGGGATCCCTTCGGACCCCGGTTCGGAGCGTCCCGTCGCTACCCTTGGGTCTGAGGCGCATCGCCTTCTTCGTCACCTTGGCCGAGAACTCTCCCGACAGAACCGGTGTGAGCGTTCTGCCCCATGCGCAGGTCAGGATCCCGCCGTTGAGTCCCGCTTTGGCGCAGGCCCGCTTCTTTTGCTTCTTGACCCACTGTCTGACTCGTCCTGCTGGGCTTTGCTGAGTTGTGCCGGACGCTTGTTGCATGGCGCCAAGGCGCTTCGGCTGAAGGATGCGCGGTGTAGCCGCTCCGCGATCGACTGTGGGTTGCGGGACGAGGTGGCCGCACTTATGGCGGCGCGGGCAATTGCCTCTGGCACCAGCCTCTCGGATGTTCACCGCATGCTCGCGGTGAACAGAACAGCGTCTCGGGGGGGGGCCCTCCTCGACGCGCACCCGCGTAGAACGGGGGTGGTGGTGAGACCGAAACTGCGGCTCGGCCACGTGCCAAGTCCAAGTCTGTGACCCGCGAACCCCCTAACCAACAGCGTCGAAAGACGTTTTGCGGCAGGCGAGTTCATTGTAAGATTTCGAACCTCCGATTGTTTATTTTAATCACGCTGCAGAACCGTAGCGCGCAACGCGCTTTCATGTGTGAAAGTGGTCTCACATCCTTCCGATACGGTATATTTGATTTAAAAAGTTAGTAAAAACATCGGCTGGTAGAAGGTAGCCAGTGCCGCTGCAAGAAGACTGCCTTCCATGTAGTCCGCGAATCCCTTCCCGAGTGTATTAAAAAATTTTAATCTAGCGACGGGCTCCACGGTAGGGCATCTATTGGTATTCTCGCCCCGTTCATGCATGCAAGTCTTGCTGTGACTGCGGCATTGCGATGCCACGTACAGGCGTCGTTGTTACTATGACCCGCATCAATTCATGGGATGTCAAAAAAACAAGCAGGGACCCACTTTCAAGCGTGAAAGTCCGTTCCGGGGATGGCCGAAGACGTCCAGCTATTTCAAAAAGAGAATTTTTTAGACATGACCCGTCGAGGCCGCAGGTTTCATGTTTGAAAGTCCCGTCCTGTGAGGAATTTGTTCTTTGGTGGACTAGCGTTAAGCAAGGGCGAACACTTCCACGTCGTTCCAGGGCAGACGTGGAATATTTTCGCGTATGAAACTGGATCGAAATCCGCATTAGAAGCTAGCGTTCCATAGAGAATGGTGAGAGGACTGCGGTCGCTTCCCGCACTCAAAACAAGCTTTCACGCTTGAAAGTCGGATTCGAGATCCCCGCGGAAGGAATATGGGGCGACGGTGCAGTTTTACGCCGAGCGGGGGTGCGGGCTTCCCCGATCCCACTTTCATGTATGAAAGCAAGGGCGCTTGCCGCAGTTCAGGCCTAATTAGGGGAGATTTCGCGCTCGAGGATTGTGCGCAACGCTTACCGCCTTGTAGGCAGGGAATGCCTCGAGAGTCAAATCGGAACCAATGTCCTGTGGCGGCGATGAGAGGCGGCGGTCTCCTGTTCGCGGTCAGAGTGGGAGCTTTCACGCCTGAAAGTTGGCTTCGCCATCCGTGCAGAGGGAGTACTGTCGCCTTACAAATCTTCGTTGCGTGCGGGAGATCAGGCTCCCTACTTTCATGCTTGAAAGATGAGGACCGAACTTCCGACCCACTTTCATGCATGAAAGCACGAGGCGGGACCGACCGCTGCGAGCTTAGGAAAATCATACGCGCCCGCTCTCTGTTGTCGGTATGCAACGCATCCTTCATAAATTTCTGGCTTTTATGCGTGAAAATGCCTATCACAGTTCGAGGCAAGATAAAGTTCTGCTTGCATGTTATTTTTAATTTGCGTTACATTTTTTGGGGGAGTGTATGCCGGCAAAGATCGTGACCGTTTTCAACCAGAAGGGGGGCTGCGGCAAGACCATGGTGTCGATGCAGCTTGCAGCGAGTTTCGCCCTGCGCGGCCACCGGACGATGCTGGTCGACATGGATAAGCAAGGAACCAGTACGATTTGGGCGGGGCAGGCATCTGCGGACAAGCCGTTTCCGGCGACGGTCATTAGCCTTGCGCCGTTGCGCGAAAAATTGATCGGCGAAATTGCGAAGCACGCTGAGAACCACGAAATCATCCTGATCGACTGCCCTCCGGCTATCGAATCCTCAATCCCGTGGGCTGCGTTGAACATCTCCGATCTCGCGCTGATTCCAGTGATTCCACTGATGGACAACGTATGGGCGAGCCGGGAAGCTAAGGAACTCGCTAGGCGCGCTCTGGAAGAAAATCCGCATCTGCAGACCTTCTGCGTGTCGTCGATGGCCAGGCGTGGGAATGTCTTCAAGGCTTGCACGGAAATTTTGCAGGAGGATCAAGGTATTCCCCTACTCGAGGCCGGACTCCAGCAACGAAATGCCTATGGAGAGTCCCAGATGTTTGGCCTGTCAGTGCATGGACTGTCTGGATCTTCCGCTGCAGCCAAGGAAGTTGAGGAACTCGCGAAGGTTGTATTGGGTAAGCTCGGTATTGAGTCGACGCGCAAGTCGGTGAAAGGCAAAAGCAGCGTGAACAAGCAACGGGAGGTCGCATAATGGGGAAGAGCAGGCTCGAAATGATGCGTGAACAGGCTAACAAGGCGGTCGCAGCCGCACCGCCGGCAGACCGTTTCGCGCGTGCCCAGGCTCTTGTTGAACGCCAACCGAACGGATTTGCCGAAAAGCAACCCGAGACGCCTGTCGTCATCCTCCCTAATTCGGCCGAGGTATTGAAGCCAAACTTTAAACATGACGGAGCCGGGGAAGTCAGAGCGAAAACAAGCGCAACTGTGACCAAAGCGGTGGAAGGGCAAAGTGGTCCGTATTATGAGGAAACGGACCTTGGTTTGATTGATGATAATCCATTCAATGCCCGTCGACTCTACCGCCCTGAACGGGTCCACGAACTAGCTGAGAGCATTCGGGCGGACGGTCAATTGGTCCCAGGGATCGCAACGATTCGGGACGGACGCCGTGTTCTCGCCGGTGGGCACTACCGTTTCAAGGCGCTGAAGGTGGCCGGCATTCAGAGCATGCGCTTGCTGATACACCCTAACTTGAGTGATCAGCAGCTCTATCAGCTCTCCTACAAGGAGAATGCAGAGCGGGAAGCCCAGTCTCCGCTGGATAACGCGTTGGCGTGGAGGTCGTTGATTGACCAAGGCGTCTACCCAAACGAATCGGCGATCGCTGAAGTAACTGGGATGTCACTGCCGAATATCAACAAGACCCTAGCCATTCTCAAGCTTTCGGAGCTTGTCCTCGAGATAGTGCGGGATAAGCCGGAGGCGTTTGCCCTTTCCACGCTGTATCAACTCACGCTTCTGGAGAAGGTCGCGGGCAGCACCGTAGCCGGTGCAATGGCGACCCGAATTGGTGACGAACAGGCCTATTGCCGGGACGTAGAAGAAGCCCGCGCCCGTTATGAATCCAAGCCTGCCCGTAAGCAGAAGGAGACGTCCCGCCAGCACCGCCTCATTGACTCCGATGGCAAGCCGCTTGGGGTGTTGAAAGATTGGGATTCAGGGAAGGTGTCATTCGAAATCACGCTGCTCGATCCGGCTCAACGGCGTGCACTTGTCGACGAATTGAAGGAGCGATTCGCGCCCGCCCGGGGATCGAAGTAGGCTTCAACTCGCCGCCTCGGCAAAGGCGCGTTCGTCCGCGCCGAGGATGGCTGAAAATTATTAGCTAGATCGTATCTGAGAGTTATCGGACGTATTCGCACTTTCATACATGAAAGTGACTCATAAATCTCCTGTCGGGCGCGTGAGTCGGGCGCGAACAATCCGAAAAGTTTTGCTCAGGCAAGATGGTCCGCCGCAAGCAAATTCCCCGTGCCCCAAATGAGCTGATCGAGCCCCCTTAGTAGAATAGCCGGCGGTTTCTCCGGCGAATTGCTTGCGTTACCTCGGCCCGTGGCGGGGTAGGGGGTATCTGATTGGGACAAGCATTGAACCGTGAAGATCGAGTGCGACCACGCTCGCGACGTTTGCCAAACGCGCTGCAAGGTATTCCTGAATGCGCACCTCGACTCGCATAGCGTCCTAGCGGACAGCTAGCGGCCTTGTTACGAGGGGCTGCGCGAATACTGGCGCCATCCAGAAAACCGGGAGGCATGTCTTGACGGACGGTCCGGAGCCGCCGCCAGCGGCGGCCACTCGGTCCACCACCCGGGCAGCTCTACGCGGCGTACTTTGGGACCAGTCAATCCAGAGGCAGAGGGCACGGGTCGGCGAAGAGCCTGGCTAGCCTTCCGGGTTCAGATGGTCGTCTGGAGTCACCAAATCTCCTTTCAGTCGGGCCGTCAGGTAGCTCTCAGATCTGCGAAATACCATCGACACGGAACGGCGCCAAGTGATTGATTTCTAACATAAATCGCCAGTTGGAAATCCGAGCCATGCGAAGTTGTGTACTTAAATGAAATGCCGATAATTAATGGTAAGGGTCCTTTGTCTATTTCACGGCGGCTCCGGGCCATGGTCGGCGCTCACACACCTGATCGCGCCTTGTTGCCCTTGCCGGTCACCTCCAGCCACCAGCGCTCCATGCCGTCACGGTCGCGCCGGCCATGGATGGCGGCGACGCATAGAGGTGTTCAGTCCAAAGCTTAGGCGTCGGCTGAGCCTCGGTAGTTACGAGGCTTACCGAACCTGGCTGATGGTTGAAGCCAATCCCGCGATCGAAACGTTCACCGAGCGCCCGGTCCGGGTCGCCGATGCGGGCAGCGCAGTGGTTGATTTCTGGGTCCAATTGCGAGAGGCGCCAGCCGGGGAGTTCTGGCTGATTGAGCGCCGTCGCGCTGAAGATGGCAACCGGCCGGGCCCTGATGAACTCACGGCTGAGACAAGTACCTTGCATGGTCTGCCAGTACGCGTCATTCGCCAAACCGAATTGCAGGCCTGGACTGTGCCGATCGCCAACTGGGCGCGCATTGTCCCCTACCTTGTCAGCTACCGACGATTCCACGCCCCCATACTGGGAGCAGGCAATCGTGGTTTATCTGAGCAGACCGAGGACATTGGATGCGGTGCTCGATCGCTTTTCCGATCAAGATCCGGGCGGCGTGGAGGCATCGCTCTTTGCCTTGCTGGCATCGGGCCGCGTCGTTGGTCCTGACCTGCGGTAGCGTCACTGAGCGGAGCCACGCGCTTTCGGCGGGCATAGGGAGTGCAAATGACTGGGCCAACTCGCCGAATCGATCCGAATGCAATTCGTCTGTCGGATTGGCCGCAAATAGACGATAGCCTCCTTGCTAACGACGCGCGGACCACGTTTGTACAGCGTCGCGACGCGATCGAAGCTTATGCCAGCGGTAGCTCTCTGTTGGACATTCACAGGACGTGGGGCGTCCACCGTTCCACGTTGCAACGTTTAGTCCGCCGCGCAGTGAGTGCGCACCCCGATGGCCGTCTGTGGGGATTCCGAGCCTTGGTGCCGCAGGTCCGGGTGCAGCCGTATGAAAGAAACAAAGTGCCCCATGTGCTGGTCCACGGCAAGGCGGGCAACGCTGGGTCCTTTGGACAGCTGCTGCAGCATCACTGCAATCTGGCCGAGCAGTTACGCAGAGAGATCGAAACGGGAAAGGTCGTCTTGCAACCCGGCGAGCGAGGCCGCCTTGTCGGCGTCAAGGCAGTGGTGCAACGCTTCCAGCAGGCTTGTCGTGAACTGGGTTTAGGCGCCGGCGATTATCCGCTGAACCAGAAGGACAAGGCCGTCCGATCCCTGGCCCGCACGCTCAGGGGGTGGATCCAGGAAGATTTTGACCTTGCCGCGCGCGCTGCCGGCCGACGGATCAAGCTCGCGTCGGCGCTGCGGCAGCTGCCAGAGCGGGGCTCCGCCGATGCGTTCGACACCGTCGAGTTTGACGCCCACAAAATGGACGTGCGCCTGAAGGTGGTCGACACGACCCCCTTGGGGGTGAACAAAGCTATGAAATCGAGCGTGTCTGGTTGTTGGCCATCATCGACGTGGCCACCCGCTGTGTCCTCGGCTACAACTTGTCGTTGCAGCGTGAATGTAGTCGCTTTGACGCTATCGAGACGTTCAAACGCGCGGTGACGCCGGCGAAGACGCCGGAACTCATGCTGCCGGGCTTACGCCTGCTGCCTAGCGGCGGGTTCGTCTCGCAGGCCCTGGAACAGACCCGCTACGCCTGCTGGCGACAGATCCGGCTAGACAATGCGCGCGCCCATTTGGCTGCAACCAGCCTTGATGTCGTGTGCGAGGCGTTGGGCTGTGCGGCGGACTTTGGTCCGGCTTACCAACCCGACGACCGGCCCTTCATCGAGCGATTTTTTGGCACGGTCTCCGCCACGCTCTCGCGGCGGCTCCCAGGAGCAGTAAAGGGGAGGGATGCGGCACAGCATATTTTGAAACGGCTGCGCGATCCGGCCGATACTTTCAGGTTGCTCGCTACGACTCAGGAACTGGAGGAACTGCTGCATCTGACGGTGTGGAACTACCACGGCACGCCCCATGCTGGCCTGGGTGGTCTTACTCCCCTGGAGATGATGCGCCGGCACGTGCTCGGCATCGGTCGGCAGCCGATCCGTTTGCGCCTGATTCCGAAGCCTCTGCGCGAGCACCCCGAACTGCTGCACGACCCCGTGCTGTGCCGCGTCCACGGCAATCTCGGCCGCGGTGAGCGCCCGTACATCACGTTCTACCACGTACGCTATACCAGCGAGCGACTCGCCCGGAGCAGCGGCCTCATTGGGCAGCGCTTGCGCATTCACTACGACCCGTCAGACTTGCGACGCCTCGGGGCCTGCATTGAAGACGGACAAATGCTGGACGAGCTGTTAGCTAGCGGCAAGTGGCGCTACGAGCCGCATTCATTGCGGCTGCGCCAGCAGATCTTCAAGGCCAAGCGCGCGCGCCAGCTCGATTTCGGTCCGGGCGACAACCCGATCGAGGCTTTCCTCGCACTCAGACGCAAGCAGGCCGGCAAGCGGCGCCGCTCGGCCAGCGATATCGCGCAGGTGCAACGCGAACGCGAGGCGGTAAGGCCGGCGGCCACTACCGCCGCAGACCCCGTGACGCCGCCACAATTGACTACGGGTCCAGTCAAGGGTCGGCCGCTGCGCATTGCGCGGGGTTACGCACGCTAATCGCTGGCGCAGGTGCGCCGCCGGGCGCCGGCCGGGCCCATCCATGCCGGCTATGGAGGGCGGCGCAGATTCGATGCCCGCTCGCAAGGCACTCGTCGCCAATAGCGTATGAGCGCGTCGCGGTCATTTACTGCCACCCGCTCTGGCGCAGGCGCACCCCTGTACCGGGACGGGCGCCACTATGAGTATTGGCAGTACCATCGCTACACCTGCAACCGCACTGTCTGCTGCGCCGCCACGTAGCCGGACTCCCGGACGGCTCGCTCCCAGTGCGCTGGCTCGAGTACCAACCCGGTTGAGTCCCACTGCGGCCCATTCAGCAACATCGACTCGACGGCACGGGTGAAGTAGTCCATCGGGATCTCCGCGGTCCCCGCCAGTTGCGCGGCCGCGTGCGCGTTCACGAACCCATTCCATAGCGCTGCCGCCGACTGCTCGAGCCGCAGTCCGGCTGCATACGCATCAGGATAGAAGAATGCCGTGAAGGTCGTTCAAGGCAAACTGGGCTCCCGCCTCCCGCATGACTCGAAGGGAGATTTCCAGGGAATCCAGGGGTTCTGGAGATATTTGCTCGGTCAGTTCGATGACTATACGCCCAGGGGAGAATTGAACGCCCTCCAAAAAGTTTCGCACATCATCTTCGCAGCTAACTATCTCCCTGATAGCCATCGCACTAAAATTCAGAAACAGCTTTCCCGGAAGCTGCGCCTGTGTAAAGGCACGGATACCGACCCGCGAGGCAAACCGCTCCAAGCGGACAGTACAGCCCTCCCGTTGAGCCCGCTCAAAGAGCGCCTGAGGATTTTCCAGAGTCGACCCAGCCGGCCCCCGAATTAATGCCTCATATCCCAGAATCTCTCCCGAGGCGAGGAGCCCGATCGGCTGGAACATAGCAAATTCTGTTCTATGCGCTCTGCAATTGTCATTGTCATGTCGCGTACTTTGTACGAGTACGATTATTCATCCCGGGTAACTGCGCTCTAGGTACACTCACAACAACGCGGCTAGCGGTCGGGTTAATCTGAACCAGCGGAGTCGGCCACGCTCGGGTAAGACCTTAGACATCAAGCTTGAAATTTTCCGCATCAGAAGCAAGGCCTTCAGCCTGTTTCTCGAGCATGCTTGCAGCGGCCGCGACTTGCTCGACCAAGGCGGAATTCTGCTGTGTCGATTCCTCCATCGCGTGCCCAGCTGTGCTGAGCTTCTCAAGCTTGTCAGCCTGACTCTGGCTCGTCGCGTGCATCGCAGCAGCAAACGCCACGGTTCGCTCAACCGATTGCCGGACACCAGCCATCGAAATGGTCGCATCGCGAGCTAGAGTCGCGCCGGCGTTCACGTCCGCCACCGTTTTTGAGATGACTCCACCAATCTCCTTTGCAGCGGCGGCGCAGCGTTGCGCCAACGTTCGCACTTCTGCCGCAACGACTGCAAAGCCCCGCCCTTGGCTACCTGCCCTGGCAGCCTCAACGGAAGCATTCAACGCCAGTATGTTGGTCTGAAAAGCAATGGTCTCGATAAGCTGCACAATCTCTGCAACCGCGCGGGAATGGCCGTGCAGGTCGGTCATCTTTCCGGCGAGGCGCTCTGTGACCTTGCTTCCATCTGTCGTCGCTTCCAGCATTGCGGCTGCGATTGTGCTGGACTCCTCGGCTTCATCCTGGGCACGGTTCACGTCTTCAAGCAGCTCTCGCATTGATGCCACTGCCCGCTCGAGCAACACAGCCTGTTTCTCAGTGCGCAACGACAGGTCTTGGTTGCCGGACGATATCTCTTTCGTCGCGACCGAGACCGAGGCGGCGGCGTCCTTGATGCCGGACAGAATGCTCTTGAGATCCGACTGCATCTTGGCCAGATTTGCCAGCATGCTGGAGGTATCCCCCTTTCGTACTGCGATGGGCAGGCTGAGGTCACCGACAGCGATACGGTCGACAATGCGTGTCGCGTCCGCCGGTTCACCACCGAGCTCCGTCCTCACATGGCGAGCAATGGCATAGGCCATCGCGACGGAAGCAAGCAGGCGCCCGGCGAGCAGTCCCCCCATGATGAGTTGAGCTGCGCTTTGCGATGCCGAAGCAGAGGCCATCGTAGCCTTCGCCTGTGCCAACTGTTGGTCTTTGAGCTTCCGGACCGTTTCCGTGAGGCGTTGCAACTGCTCGACGAGGAAATGGCCATCTACGGATACCGTCGCCTCGAATTGGATGGCATCGAGCGGCTGCCGCAGCATCAGCTCGATATAGGCGATGGCCATCTCCTTCGCTTTCTTGTATTTGCTGCGCGTGTCTGCAACAACGCTGTTTGTGGCGAGGCGGAGTCGGCTAGCAGGGCATCGAGTGTCCTCATCCCGTTTAACATCTCCTTCTTTGCGACCTCGCGCTCCTCGCCGCTCGTGGCGGCCGTCAATGAAAGTTGAGCACGGGCTGTCTCGGCAATGGCTGATTGCGCTTGCTCCGCAACTAAGGCGCCAGCCAGGTCGTTATCGTATAGACGGTCAGTGGTATGCCTGACGAATACCAAACTTCCTATCCCGGTCACGCCGACGGCTGCGCCGAATACATAGACAAAAGCGAGGGCGAGGCATAGCCGAGCGATGAGCGAGAGCGAGCGGAAGCGCCGCAACGGAGGGAGTTGGGTGGGTAGAGACATGCTTGGACCTAATAATGGGAAGCTTTATTGTTTTTCCAGCCCTTAGCTTTTGCCTGGGTGCTTACAGTTAAGATGTCAGGAGCTGGCCGTCAGCCGATAACCAGCGCCTCTGACCGTCTGAATGATTTCTGGCAGATTTGCCCGGGTCAGGCAAGCTCGCAAGTGCTTGATGTACACATCGACCACCCGTTCGCCCACGGAGACGTGGTCACCCCACACTTTGTCAAGAATTTGAGCGCGGCTATGGATGCGCTCGGGGTGAGCCATCAGATAGTGCAGTAATCTGAATTCGGTCGGGGCGAGTTCCAACTGACTTTCTATGTTGCTGATTGTCACCGTGACGCTGCGATATACAGGGTCAAGCGAAATCGGGCCGACGACGGCGAGGTCGTCTGTGAGTTCCGGAGCGCGACGGCGTAGTATGGACCTAATTCGTGCGACCAGCTCTCTGGGTGAAAATGGCTTGATAATGTAGTCATCTGCTCCTGCATCCAAGGCGGCGATAACATCCGTTTCATCATCGCGAGAACTGAGCATGATGATGGGAACGTGCCTTGTGCGATAGTTTTCGCGTAGCTCTTTAGCGAACGACAGACTCGATTGGCCACGAGACAGCCAGTCGAGAAGAATTATCTCCGGGCGTAATTCGCAAATTATCCGGTTCGCTGCGAGAACACTGTGTGCGCTTAGTGGCGTAAACCCGGCTTGTTTAAGGCTACCGATGACACTCTCACGGATTGCCGTATCGTCATCAACGACTAGGGCAATTTTTTTTGCCATCCTCTTCATGAAAGTTGAAATTCCTTGTCGATGGTGGGCACATTGACCGCTTTTTGGATGCGGCGAACGTCAATGCCGTTCGCGATATAGATGGTTAGTTCCGCAATGTTTTTGGTGTGGTCTCCCGCTTTTTCAATTGCCTTACCAATAAAAAGGTAGTCAAGCGAGATGGAGGTCAATGTCGGATTCGCTACCATCCAGCCCTTAATGGCGCCGACGAAGCCACGATATTCCTTGTCGATGGCACCGTCATCGCGGACGACTTCGGCGGCTGCGACGGCGTCGAGCCTCGCGAAGTTATCTAGCGCCTGACCAAGTAGCCGTAGCGCTAGTGCAGCGGCCCGACGAATTTCCGGAAATTCCATGCCGGGTCTCAACGCACTACGGATGATGCAGCGCGTCAATTTGGCAATCTTGTTTGCTTCATCGCCAACGCGCTCCAGGTTTGAGACGGCTTTCGGGATGGACATGAGAAAACGCAGGTCTCGTGCAGCCGGTTGCCAGCGCGCAATGACATGGCTGCAGTGCGCGTCAATAGCGATTTCCATTATGTTGACTTGCGATTCTATGGCAATTACCTGTTCCGCATGGGTGACGGTGAGCATGTCCACCGCGCGAATGGCTGTTTGCAACTGAGCTTCGACCAGCCCACCCATCGCCAGGACCTCACTCAATAAGCTGGTAAGGTCGCCGTCATAGTGGCTTGAAAGGTGTTTTTCTGGCACGCGGGGTTCCTACAGGTTTCACGATGATTGACCGTCGCCAAAAATATGGATTCCACCGCCTGCCAATTGCTTACGAGTGCGGTGTCACGGCGGTTGAACATCGGGAATTCCAGGCAACTACAACGCCTGTGTTTGGGGGAAATACGAATTCTCGGTGAGCCATAAGGGACAAGTAAGACGGCACACGGAAGGCTACGTTCCAATATTTGCGAAATCATGAATTCGTCATGTGACAAAGCGATGTCATCTCATGTGATGCTTCTGGCCTTTTCGCGGGTGCGGGGTCGGCGATATGAAGCACGATATGGTGTTCGTTCTCTTCTCGCGGCCAGATGGTCCCGCCAGGAGCTAGTGCTTCTTATTGCGACCAGACTGCAGCGAAGCAATGCCGCTCGCGTGCCCTTGCAACCGGTACACGCGGTCCGTGCAACGCTTCTTCTCGTCATCTGCGCGAACAGTCTTTTCAGTTTCCGGAACAATACCTGTTGTTATTTGCGAACTGTTTACTTCGTACTGTCACATAAGTGTCTTACGATACGTCACTCGCATGGAGTCGGCCTTGCTTGTCTCGTTTCTCGCCAAGGCAGGCTTCCCCGGTAGCGTGAACTTACCGGCTCAAACAGAAACCAAAATTCATAATGAAAAAACCTCTCTTCGTATTGGCAGTAGCTGCTGCTTGCGCCGTGTCCGGCGCTGCTTCCGCGCAATCGTCCAGCGTGACGCTCTATGGTATCGCTGACGCCGGTGTCAGCTTCCAAAGCCATGTGCAAGGCCCCAACGGCGGTGGCTCGGTCACGGGCGTGACGTCAGGCGGTCTCTCCGGATCGCGCTGGGGCATCCGCGGCGTGGAAGATCTCGGCAGCAACCTGAAGGGCATCTTCGTGCTGGAAAGCGGCTTCGACATCGACACCGGCAAGTCCGGCCAGGGCAACCGCCTGTTCGGCCGCCAGGCTTATGTCGGCCTGCAGAACGACCTTGGCGCCATTACGCTTGGCCGCCAGCAAAACGCCCTGTACGACCTGTTCGGCGCCTATGACCCGATGGCGGTGGGCAGCAGCTACTCGCTCAACTCGGTCGACACCCAAGGCTTCAATGGACGCGCTGACAACGCCGTCAAGTACACCGGCAAGTTCGGTGGCCTGACCGCCACTGGCTTCTACAGCTTCGGCCGTGACAGCAACGTCACCAACGGTGGCGAGGTGCCGGGTAGCTTCCGGGTCGGCAAGAACTTCGGTGGCGGCCTGGCATACGCCAACGGTCCGGTTTCGGTGGGTGTCGCCTATGACCAGTACCAGGGCAGCACCATCGCCACGTCAGGCGCTGCGGCCAAGCGCGCCGCAATCGGTGGCGCGTATGCGTTCGGCGATGCCAAGGTGTTCGCCGGCTACCGCTGGATGCGCGACGAGCTCACCAGTGCGACCGCAGTCCGCCAAGACAACCTTTACTGGCTGGGCGCGCTGTACAAGTTCACCCCTGCCTTCAGTCTGACCGGCGCGGCTTACTATACTGACGCCCGCAAGGACAGCAACGATTCATGGATGTTCGTGCTGAATGCCGACTACGCCCTGTCCAAGCGTACCGATGCCTACGTGCTGCTCGGTTATGTCAACAACAAGGGGCAGGCCACCTACGGCGTGACCAATGCTATGAACACGATTGCAGGCCAGAACCAGACCGGCGCCATGGTTGGCGTGCGTCACCGCTTCTAATACCCCTCACGATTATGGCCAGCGCGCTCTCGGGGCGCGCTGGAGACAAGTCATATCGACCTTGCCTTGTTCACTAGGTGCAAGGACGCTTGGCCGGCAGAGATGCCGGCCTTTTTTCTCACTATTGCTTGGCCAAGAACGCTGGCTCACTTGATTAGCCGGTTGGCCTCGATGCCTTTTGTCTGTGTTCCTCAAACGACTTGCCTAGTACTACTGTGTTAAAAAATAAGGCATTATTTGCTTATCTTCAAGTGAGTTACGAGGAAAGCGATGGAAGCCTCTACGAAACGGTTCGAGGAGTACGTGTCTCTAATGGCCCAGTCGCTTGGGCATGCTGATCGCGTGGAGCCGTATCGCGTGGAGCCGT